>JBKKAU010000110.1:0-4232 GCA_046714475.1 Thermoanaerobaculia bacterium | reverse complement strand
GCCGCCGCCAACGCCGCCGCAGCCCGGCATCACCTTCACCGCCGACGGGGCGGCCGGCGCCAACAGCATCGCGCTCGTGAGCGGCTCCGGCTCGGACGCCAACACGCTGATCCTCACCGTCGCCGCCAACGGCGTCACCGACCTGTACGGCGTCGCGTTCGACCTCAGCTACCCGAGCAACCTGTTCCGTTACGAGGGATCTCCGGTGGCCTCTTTCCTGAACGACGGCGCCCAGGTCTCGTTCAACGTGGTCGAGGCGTCGCCCGGCACGCTGGTCGTGGGGTACACGCGGCTCGGCGCCGTGGCCGGCGCCACCGGCTCGGGCACGATGATCACCCTGCGCTTCGCGGCCACCGCCGCCGGCAGCGGCACCTTCACCTTCGCCGACAACTCGGCCTTCAACTCGCGCGGCGAGCCGATCCCGGGGATCACCTGGGTCGCCGGCCGCGTCCAGGTGGTCCGCTGACCTGACCGCCGGTCCTGAGATGCCCGAGCCCGTCTTCTACAACACGCTGGGACGCCAGCTCGCCCCCTTCGAGCCGGTGGTCCCCGGCGAAGCCCGCATCTACACCTGCGGGCCGACCGTCTACAACGAGGTGCACATCGGCAACCTCCGCACGTTCCTCTTCGAGGACCTGCTGCGGCGGACGCTCGCCTACCTCGGCTTCCGCGTCATCCAGGTGATGAACCTGACGGACGTGGACGACAAGACGATCCGCGGCGCCAACGCCGCCGGCCTGCCGCTCGCCGAGTACACGGAGCCGTTCATCCAGTCGTTCTTCCGCGACCTCGACCTGCTGCGTTGCGAGCGGCCCGAGCACTTCCCGCGCGCCACCGGGCACATCCCCGAGATCGTCGCCATGATCGAGCGGCTGGTGGCGGAAGGCTACGCCTACGAGAGCGAGGGCTCGGTCTTCTTCGCCATCGCCCGCGACCCGGACTACGGGCGGCTGTCCGGTTTCGACCTGGACCAGGCGCGGCGCGGCGAGCGGGTGGCGTCGGACGAGTACGGCAAGGAGGACGTGCGCGACTTCGTGCTCTGGAAGGCGGTCAAGCCGGGCGAGCCGGCGTGGGACTCCCCCTGGGGTCCGGGCCGGCCCGGCTGGCACATCGAGTGCTCGGCGATGAGCATCAAGTACCTGGGCGAGACCTTCGACCTCCACTGTGGCGGCGTCGACCTGATCTTCCCGCACCACGAGAACGAGATCGCGCAGAGCGAGTCGGCGACGGGGAAGCCCTTCGTCCGCACCTGGCTGCACTCCGAGCACCTGATCGTCGACGGCCAGAAGATGTCGAAGTCGCTCGGCAACCAGTACACGCTCCAGGACCTGCTGGCGCGCGGCACCTCGCCGCGGGCGATCCGCTATCTCTTCCTGTCGGTCCATTACCGGCAGAAGCTGAACTTCACCTTCGAGTCGCTGGACGCCGCGGCCGGAGCGCTGCGCCGGCTCGACGAGATGCGCTTCCGCCTCTCCCATGCCGAGGAGCGCGGGGAGCCGGACGCCGGGCTCGCCGCGTCGATCGAGCGCCTGCGCGGCGACTTCGCGGCCGGCCTGGCGGACGACTTGAACGTCTCGACCGCGCTCGCCGCCCTGTTCGGCTTCGTCAAGGAGGTGAACGTCGCCATCGAGGCGGGCCGGATCGGCGCCGGGGACCGCGAGCGGATCCTGGAGGCCCTGGCCGACCTCGACCGGGTGTTGGCGGTGCTGGACCCGGCGGCCTGGCCGCAGGAAGAGAGCGGGGAAGAGGACGCGGAGATCGACCGGCTGGTGCGGGAGCGCCAGGAGGCGCGCCAGCGCCGGGACTTCAAGGAGTCGGACCGCCTCCGGGACGAGCTGGCGGCGCGCGGCATCGTCCTGGAAGACACCCCGCAGGGGCCGCGCTGGAAACGCCGATGAGCCCGGGCTTCCAGGACCAGCCCCACGCCCGCGCCCGCGGCAAGGCGGGAGAGGACGCGGCGGTGCGCTGGCTGGAGGGCCAGGGCTACCGGATCGTCGAGAGGAACGTGGTCAACCACGCCGGCGAGCTCGACCTCGTGGCCCGCGACGGCGAGACCCTCTGCTTCCTGGAGATCAAGGCGAGGTCGAGCGGCGCCTACGGCCCGGCGATCGCGGCGGTGGACGCCCGCAAGCAGCGCCGCATCTCCCGCGCCGCCGCCCTCTACATCGCCGTCAAGGGCCTCCACAACGCCCCCTGCCGCTTCGACGTCCTGGGCCTCGACTGGGAGGGGCAGGGGTGGCGCTACACCCTGGTGCGGAACGCCTTCCCGTATAGCCCGTAGCAGGGGGGTTGACAGGGTGGGGGAGGGTGGCTATCCTTTGCCGGCCCTTGAGCGGGAATAGCTCAGTGGTAGAGCACAACCTTGCCAAGGTTGGGGTCGCGGGTTCAAATCCCGTTTCCCGCTCCATACTTTCAGCTAGAATCCACAGGGCCGCGCAAGCGGCCCTGTCGGTCTCTCGGGCGACGTAGCCAAGTGGTAAGGCAAGGGTCTGCAAAACCCTCATTCCCCGGTTCAAATCCGGGCGTCGCCTCCAAGCGCCGGCCAACTTTCAGCTAAAATCTACAGGGCCTCGCAAGCTGCCCCTGTCGGTCTCTCAGGCGACGTAGCCAAGTGGTAAGGCGTGGGTCTGCAAAACCCTGATCCCCGGTTCGAATCCGGGCGTCGCCTCCAAATGCCAACTCCCTCTCTCGATTAGCAACTTAGGGCACCGGCTTCGTCGCCCAGGCCACTGAGAAACCCTATTCCCCAGACGGCTCCAACGGCTGGCCCGGTACGAGGGCTTCCGGCTTCCAGGCTGTCCACAGCAGCCCTCGGGCGCGCTGCCGCCATACAGAGTTTAGCAAGGGCACTCGGGGATGATCTTGCAGTTCGTAGTGGTCAACTGCGGCCTTGAGCCGGGTAAGGCCCTCGGCGAAAAGCGGTAGCCCTTGGTCCAAGGCTTTTCGGAACGCCTCTTGAGCCTCCACCTTCCGCTCGCGCAGGACTAGGATCTCAGCTCTTAGTACATGACTGTCGCAGACCTCGCCAAAGGCGCCCACCAAGTGCTCAACCGTGGCCTCGATCTTCTCTGTCATGCCCATATGGAGTCTCGTATACCCAATCAGACAGCCGGTGATCGGATCTGTCCATCCCCTTCTGTCCAGTTCCTCCGCGTTGCGCTTCGCATGCCCCCATTGCTCACTCAAAAAGAACTTCTGGAGCAACTCCAGTCGTTGGAGCAATACCGATTCGTGATCGGAATTTTCCTTCCAGCCCAGGGAGAGCTGAGATACCTCCGTCCTACCCGTCATATCCTCGCGTAAGACTAGGTACGAAAAACGGGACCGCAGCAAGACCAGAGCGAGGACAATCGGAGTGCCGCCGGGTTGCTCCAGAGCGAGCCAGTGAGGGCCGTCCTCAGCTTCCATCCAGAGGGTGGAGATCCCCTGGACAGCTTCGACCAAGGTGAGGTTCTGCGCCAAATCCGGTACAGGATTCGGCAGCGGCCAAAGCCGGACCTGAGTCTGGAGGATGGATTTAGGCTTCAATAGGCCCACGGCCGGACCCGCTAGGATCCCAACCTTGCTCGCCTGATTCCGCCGTTCCCGCTGGAAAAGAACCGCACTCATTAAGTCGAGGCCTGTAACTTTCGTCATGGTTATCCCAGCACCGGCAGGGACTCCGGGTCCAGCGTCCAAGGACCCCCACCCGTTGACCACCGCCGTTGGCAGCCGTGCGTCGAACCTCACCTCCTCTACTTCACCAGGAGAGAGTTCGACTGGTTGCTCGGCAAGAACGCCTTGGGGTGAGACCAGACGAGCCTTGTAGAGGCCGGGCTGCAGAGCCGCCTCCAGAGCCCCTTCACCAGTTGCGAGCAGATCTCCTCGCTGGTCCACAATTTCTAGGGAGTCCAGCGGGTTTGCGGTACGCAGTCGCAGCATCGCGGCTCCGCCGGAAGAAAAGATCTCCTCCACGGGCGTCTCGGCTCTGTGGCCGGAAGACTGAGAACCGTGGTGCCGATAGCCAGGAACAGTGCGCTCGACGCGGTGCCAAGCGTCGCGGGTCGCGAATTTGGCCTCGTTCCACGTCTGCCTGGCCGCGCCCTTGGCGTTGTCCCAGCCGCGCTCCAAGTCGTTCTCGGCCTGATCCCAGCTTTTGTCGGCGTGGCGGGCCCGAGACTCCCATCCGTACCTGTAGGCAGGTTGGTAGTCGTCGTAGTCACGGCCGCTCTCGGCGTAGGGCCGCGCGCGGG
>JBKKAU010000109.1:0-5983 GCA_046714475.1 Thermoanaerobaculia bacterium | reverse complement strand
ACCGCGGCGCGGTGCGTCTTGGGGATGTAGTCCTGGACGGGGAGCAGGACCGGCGCCGCCAGCGCTCCGCCGAGGGCGAGCGCCAGCCCGGAGCGGCGGAGGAGGTCGCGGCCGGCGGCGCGCCCATCGGGGCCGGTGAGCCACCTGGCCCGGCAGCGGGCGAGCAGGAAGAGGCCGGCGAGCGCCAGCGAGTAGACGATCGTCTCGGGGTGGCCGCCCAGGAGCAGCGAGAAGGCCGCGAGCGAGAGGAGGAGGTGGTCGCGGCGGCCGCCCTCTTCGTCGCAGCGGACCAGGGCGTAGAGCACGGCAGGCAGCCAGGCCGCGGAGGTCGCCATCGGCCAGCCCAGCCAGAGCATCAGGAAGCCGCCGAGGGCGAACGCCAGGCTGCCGCCGAGCGCGGCCGGCTCCCCGAGCCCCTGGCGCCGCAGCAGCAGGAAGAGGAAGACCAGGGCGATCAGGACGCGCAGCGCCGCGGTGACGCCGGCCGCCGGCCAGAGCTCCAGCGGCCAGGCGGCCAGCACCAGCGGCTGCAGCGCCTGCGACTGCGGGTCTCCCAGCAGCGGCATGCCGGCGCCGGCGCGGGCGTTCCACAGCGGCCAGCGGCCGTCGAAGACGGCGCGCCGGACCTCGAGCTGCCAGGGGGCGATCTGGTGGACCAGGTCGCCGTGGATCGGGATGCCGCGCGGCTCCGGGGCCGGCAGGTGCGCGAACGGCGGCACGTTGCGCAGGCTGTCGAGCGGCAGCAGGACGTCG
Organism: Thermoanaerobaculia bacterium; assembly: GCA_046714475.1. GTDB lineage: Bacteria > Acidobacteriota > Thermoanaerobaculia > Multivoradales > UBA5704 > DASPJI01. The sequence goes on along the minus strand of JBKKAU010000109.1, from coordinate 5,230 downwards.
CCGCCGAAGAGCACGCGGCCGAAGAGCAGCGCCAGGACCGCCGCGAAGACGGCCCAGGCACGCCGCGGCACCGGGTCATACCAGCGCCGCAGGGCGGCGGCGAGCAGCCCTCCCAACAGGAGCAGATAGAGCCCCGGGAGCAGATCGGACGGGTTCCAGCTCATGGAGACCGGGAAGTTTACCAGGGTGCCCTGCGTATAATCAGGCCACCGAGAGGCCGCCCGCTCCGATGCCGCGCAAGCTGATCCTGGGACTCGCCCTGGCCTGGTGCCTCCAGGCCTTCCTTTCCGAAGTGAGCCGCGGCCTCGCCGGCTACGACACCCGGCGGGAGCACCAGACCATGCCCGCACTCTGGCGCTTCGGTACCGCCCCGGTGCGCGAGCTCGAAGAGTGCCTGGCGGACGTCCGGGCCCACGTGCCGCCGGGGAGCTTCGTTGCCTTCATCTCGCAGCCCGGGCCGGCGCAAGCCGACTTCTTCCGCCTGCGGTGGGCTGCCTACCAGTTGCCCGAGATGGACGTGCTGCCGCTCGAAAGCCCCAGCGCTCCGCGGCTCGCCCAGTACCTGATCGACTACCGGCACGGGTTCCGGCATCCCTCCCTGGAGCCGATGCCCCCGGTACGGAACTGCAAGCTCTACCGGGTGCGCCGGCCGTGAGCCTGATCGTCGGCCTGGCGCTGCCGCTCCTGCTGGGGCTGCTCGGCAGCCGCTTCACCGGCCCGGTGGTCCGTCCGGAGGACGGCGCCCTCTACCGGGCGGTCCTCGCCCTGTTCACCGGCTGCCTGGTCCTGCACGTCTTTCTGGTGCTGCTCGACCTGGCCGGCATCCCCTGGGGCCGGACCCTCCTGCTCGCCGGGCCGGTGGCCCTGGGCCTCCTGGCGCACCGGCTGCTGCCGCGGGCCCCCGAGCGGCAGGAGCAGCCTTCCGGCTCTGGAGGGTGGGGATGGGGGGACGGCCTGGCCCTCTGCGCCCTGGCCACCTTCGCCCTCTTCGCCCTCTCGCTCTGGATCGTGATGCCGGACTTCATCTACCACTGGGGGGTCAAAGGGGCCCGCTTCTTCTCCGAGCGCGGGATCGACTACGACTATCTGGCCCGCGGCTGGAACTGGCCGATCAACCCCGACTACCCGACCATGCTGCCGGAGGTTTATGCATCGGCCGCCCTGCTCGCCGGCCGTTTCGACGAGCCCGCGATGATGCTCCTCGGGGTCGTCTGGATGGCGGGGATGCTGGTCGCCGTCCGCGAGGCGTTGCGGCAGGCCGGGGCCGGCCGGTTCGTGCGGCAGGCGGCGACGGCGGTGGTGGGGCTCTCGACCGCGATGTTCGGGATCGGCCACGTCATGGGCGGAGCGGCCGACTGGATGATCGTCCTCGCCCTGGTGGCCGCCCTGCCGCCGCTGATGGCGCCGCTCAGCCGCCGGGCCGATCTCCAGATCGCGCTGACGGCGGCGTTCGCCGCCGCCGCCAAGACCGAAGGGGTGGTGCTCGCCGGCTTCCTCGTCCTGGTCCAGCTCGCCCGGCATGCTGGGGCCGGAGCCTGGAAGGAGGCAGGTTGGCTGTGGCGGGAGTCCTGGAAGACCGGCCTGCGGCTGGGGCTGCCGACGGCCGCCGTGGTGGTCCCCTGGTTGGCCGCGATCCGCATCCAGGACCTCTACCAACCCTTGAAGTCCGGCTCCTTCGAGTGGGAGCGGGCCTCGGTGATCGGGCCCACGCTGGCGCAGTCGTTCCAGATCGACACCTGGCACCAGGTCCCCTGGTGCCTGGTCCTGCTGCCCCTGCTCTGGTTCGACCGCCGGGTCCGGCCGGTCGCCGCCGTGGTGACCCTGCAGGGCCTCTTCTACCTCTACGTCTACTTCACCGCCAGGGCCGACGTCGGATACCTGGTCCTGACGAGCTGGCCGAGGCTGCTGCTGCACCTGGTCCCGGCCGTCCTGACCGTCGGGGCGATCGTCTTCCAACGCGCCGAAGAGAAGGGGTGAAAAAGAAAACGGCCGGCATCTCTGCCGGCCGTCCGAGCCGTCGGGGAGGGGCGGGGTTACCGCCGCTGCCGGTTCCCCGGCGTGGTGATCCGGGCCTGGTTGCTGTAGGCCGAATTCCCGGCGCTGTTGGAGGCGCGGATGCGGAAGATGTACGCCGTGCCGGCCCGCAGACCGGTCAGCACGGTCTGCTTGGCGTCGACGTCGGTCGTGGCGATCTCGACGAAGCGGTTGCCCTCCTTGACCTCGATCCGGTAGGTGTCCTCGTTGGTCGCCATGTCGCGCCAGGTCAGCCGGACCTCGGTGCTGGAGGTCGCTTTGGCGGTCAGCCGCTTGGGGGCCGCCGGCGGACGCGTCGCGGTCCCGCCGCTGCCATAGAGGAAGGAGACGCCCGCGCGGTCGTCGGGGCCGAGGCCGCCGCCGCGGCCGTTGCCGGTGAGGAAGGCCCGCATCAGGGCGCCCGACTCGGTCGTGTGGCCGAGGCCCAGGGTGTGGCCGAGCTCGTGCGAGAAGACCTCCTCGGCGATGCTCCCGTCCCGGGTGAAGAGGCACTGGGTCCCGTCGTTGATGACGATGTCCGCCTCGACCGACTGGTGGTAGCTCTCGCCGCGGAACTGGCGCGTCGAAATCGTGAACCACGGGCCGCCGACGGCGACCACGCCGCCGCCGGTGCAGCTGTACTCCTCCTCGACCTGGTTGCCCGGATCGTTGAAGAGGATCACGTTTTGGTCGTCCGACTCCTCGAGGCCGCCCTGGTCGCCTGTCGTCCCCGCGTAGCGGTACCGGATGTCGCTGGCCGCGTCGTTGTTCCAGTGGTCGAGGGCGGCCTGGAAGGCGGAGATGGTCGCGTCCAGGCTCAGGCCGGGTTGGGCGCCTTCGTGCACCCGCCACTGGATGTCCTGCCCTTCGCCGAAGACGAACCAGCGGATGGGCTTCTCGTCGTCGGGCCACCGCATGTGGGTGAACTTCCCGGTCGCCTGCGCCAGCGCCCTGGCCCCCGTGGCCCCTGCAGCCGAAGGCGGGAGCACGTAGTCGGCATTCCGGCGGATCCCCAGGGCACGGTCCTCGAGCCAGCGGGCGAAGGCGTTGTAGCCGCGGAGCATGTCAGCCTCGTGCGCCAGGCCGTCCGGACCGATCCGGGTCGCCTCCGAGAGGTCGCGGAAGGCGACCTGCCGCCCCTCGACCTGGTCGACGTGGAAGGCCCCCAGCATCAGGTGCAACGGCCGGTAGACGCCGTCCGCGCCCGCGTTGAGGAAGAGCAGCGCCCTGTCCCCTTCCCGGAACGTGGGAGCGCCCCAGATCTTGAGGCCGACGCCGTCGGGCCGGACGCCGCCGGGCACCCGCATGACGACCGTGCTGCCGGGCAGGTCGCCCTTGATCACCCGCGCCACCTCGATCTGGTAGTCCGTGGCCGGCCGGCCGTCGACCGGCGCGGGCTCGACCGCCACCACCGTGGCTTCGACGATCGTCTCGGCCTGGTCGGCCAGGACGGGGTCCGCGACCATCTGATAGGTCGTGGCGGACGCCGGCAGCGCGGCGAAGGCGAGGAGCAGGGAGAGAGAGCGGATGCTGAGCTTCATTGCGACCCCCGTGTGTCAGAGGAGCGGCCCTCGCCGGTTTGCAGCTGACCGTCCTTATCTATATCGGTGTACCACAATCGTCGAGGTAGGACAACAGGCAGGGGGAGGAGGGGAATTCCCCTCCTCTCAGTCCGAGCCGGAGGAGGCGCGGGCCGGGGCCGGGGAGGCCTTCTCGGCGCCGTCTTTGGCCGCGGACCCGGCGGGCTTGTCGCCCTTGGCCTCGCTCTTGCCCGCCGCGGCCTCGGACTTGCCGCCTTGCGATTCGGACTTCCCGTCCCTCGCCTCGGACTTGCCGTCCTTTGCCGCGGACTGACCGTCCTTCGCTTCGGACTTGCCGTCTTGGGCCTCGGACTTGCCGTCCTTCTTGCCCGCGTAGTCGGTGACATACCAGCCGCTGCCCTTGAACTGGAAGGCCGGGGCCGAAACCAGTTTCTTCACTTCCCCGCCGCACTCCGGGCAGGCGGCGAGCGGCGCCTCGTCCATGCGCTGCAGGACCTCCGTCCGCTTGCCACAGGCCTGGCACTGATACTCATAGATCGGCATTGCAACCAGCTCCTCCCGTCAGTCTACGGGCTGAATCGATCTCCTTGGGTCTTGAAACGGATCTTGATGGCGCCGGTCCCCTCCTCCCGGGCCTTGGCGGGCTCGGAGACAAAGTCCGCCGCCGCCACGGCGGCGCGGACGAGCTGGAGGACCTGGAACGCGTACATCACCTTGCCGTTCTCCGCCGGGCCATGCGGCCCCTGGATGCAGACATCGTAGAGGGAACGGTTGCCGTCGACCAGCCGGAGCAGCTTGAGCTCCTCGGCGTCCAGAGCCAGCTCGATCAGCTCCTCGATCCGATAACACGGCTCGAAGACCGTCTCTTTCCGTCCGAGCCGCGCCACCAGCGCCTTGGCGTTGGGGGCGCGCTTGATGCCCTGGAGGATGGCCTGCCGCATGGGGAGCTGGATGCGGACCGCGTCGGCCTCGCGGAAGTCGCCGATGCTGTAGCTGACGCTGCCGTCCTGCCAGTAGAAGAGGCTCCAGACGATCGCCTCGATCTGCTTGCGGATGGCGCGGTAGACCTCGCCGGGCGACAGGATGCCGCGGTCGATGAGCAGCACGCCGTAGCGCTGGTTGGACCGCTCGCGCTCGCGCATGGTCTCGACGACCACCTCCGGCGTCAGGGTGCCGCTCCTCTCCAGATAGCTGCCGAGGCTGTCCTCACGGTCCGAGGAGGAGGCGTGCACGACGTTGCCTTCCTTGATGAAGACCCGCTTCACCACCCCGTCCCGGCTGGCCTCGATCACCCCCGGCACCTGGAAACGGTCGATGGTGAAGAGGATCTCCGGCAGCGCCGTCTGCGCGAGGTCGCCGCGGTATTGGAAGCTGCTCTCCACAGTCGCCACGTGAGGGCTCCTCCTCCGAGTACCCCGCCCGCGGGGTCCGACCGATCAGATCTCCGGTGAAAATACCGGCAAAGTATACCATTCGGCTCATAATTGAGCCCGCATGCTCTCTCCCGACGAGGCCTGGCGCCGCATCGCCGACCACCTGGCGCCGCTCCCCGCCGAGCCGGCCTATTCGGATCCCGGCCTGATCACCGAGCCCCCGGGGACGGAGCCCGCGGGCTTCGCGCCCGTGCCGGCGCCCCAGCCGCGCACGTCCGGCGCTGGGCTGGCCGACTTCAAGGC
>JBKKAU010000108.1:0-6385 GCA_046714475.1 Thermoanaerobaculia bacterium | reverse complement strand
CGAAACCATGCAGGGCGAGATGGAGGAGCTGGTCCGCGCCTTCCCAAGCCTCCGGAAAGGCGCGGCGCACCAGGCCGGCCTCGCGGCGCTCTCCCTGGCCGCCGCCGAGGCGGTCGCTCCGGCCGCTGCGCGCGCCGGGGCGAGCATCGGGATCGCCGAGCTGCCGCTCTTTCCCCTGCTCTTCGGTCCGCATGAGCCGGCACGCTATGTCACCGCCCTGGAGCTGCCCTACCGGCTCCTGCTGTCGCCGATCGAGGAGGCGCAGGTACGCTGGCTGCACCGGGATGCGCCGGTCGAGCGCCGGGGCCGCACCGAGCTGTGGCATACCCGGCTCACCACGGCCAAAGACAACTTCGGCCCGGACGGTCCTGCCAAGGTACGGGCCCTCTGGTCGCCGGACTACCCGCCGACGCAGGACCTCTTCCCGCTGCTCGATCCGCCGCTGCCGTTCCGCAACAGCCTCGACCCGCTCGACCGCAGGATGCTGGTCCAGCTCATGGCGGGCTATGACGAGACCTATCAGCTGACCGCCGGCGGCAGTACCTACCGGTACACGCCGCGCGCCAGCCAGGCGAAGCGGCTTCACCTGTCGGCCCTCGGTGGGCTGCTCGACGCCGAGGGCAACTGGAGCCCGCGGCCGACCGGGGTGGACCTCGAGCAGTGGCAGCACCGGGCGACGCTCGGGCGCGACCATTACGTGAAGGTCGTCTACGCCGGCTTCCTCTGCCCCTTCGGCCATGCCGCGTCGCTGGTCAAGGTGACGGAGCGCAAGTTCGAATCGCTCGAATCCGACCCGCGCGCGCCGAGGAAGCGGGTCGCGGTGCTGCGCCAGCGCTTCTTCATCGTCTGCCGCGAGCGCATCCGGTACTACCCGGGAAAAGGCCACCACTTCGAGGGCCGCAACTTCCCGTTCCAGCAGGTCGAGATCGTGACGGAGGTCACCCCGGACCTCCTGCCGCCCGGGGCTGGGGGTACGCTCAGCGAGCTCAAGGCGGCGGGCTCCGAGGTGATCTTCGGCAACGTTGTCTACGAAGGCGAGACGATCACCATCGCTCCCCGGATGGCGTTCTGGCCGGTGGTGCCGTCGGCGACCAGCGCGAAGGGGGAGGACTTCCGCTTCGACATCTCCGCCATCGACATCCTCGGACAGAAAGTCTGCTTCTCGGTGCCGCTGGTCTTCGTCGGCGAGGTGGTGAACTTCACCAAGAGTGGCGAGGTCCGGAACGCCTACAACGCCGCCCCCGCGGCGCGGCGGCGCGGCAACCTCGGCAGCGTCACCGTGTGCTACGCGCCTCTCGCTCCGCTCGCCAAGGGGGACCCGCGGCTGCCGACCGCCGGCATGACGTTCGCGGCCGGCAAGCTCGACACCGCCCTGCAGGTGATGGAGCCGAGCTTCCATCCCGAAACCGCGGCCGCCGGCGCCGGGATCCCGGCGCTGCAGAAGATGCTCGGGCGCAACGACGCCGTGGTCGAAGTGACGTATCCGGACATCTACAAGGAGTCGGGCTTTGGCGGCGGCAACCCGGGCCAGGTCTTCCTCCAGCTCATCGGTCAGCCCTACCGGCTGGAGTTCGGGGGAGGCTCGGGCAAGGCCAAGAGCGACGCGCTCGGCGCGCTGGCGGCGCCCCAGATGTCCATCCTGGGGCTGTCGAGGACCATGGGACCCGTCGCCGCCAAGGAGCCGGCGAACCCGGCCGATCCGGCGCAGGTCAAGGCCGCGCTCGCCAAGGTGATCGGCAACTCCTTCGATCCGGCGGACTTCTTCAAGGGCGCCACCATCCTGGGCGGCGTCGAGCTGGCCAAGATCCTCGCCGCCGTCACCGGCCTCGAGAAAGACGCCGTGCCCAAGCTGCTGTCGCGCGAGCTGCCCGACCGGATCGAGGCCTCGTTCGAATGGGACACCGAGGTCGAGAAGCCCGACCCGCTGAAGCTCCTGATCCCGCACGCCGACCCCGCGAAGAAGCGGACGAGCCTGGTCATGAAGAGCCTCGTGACCACGCCGCTCACCGATCCCGGCGCCGCCACCTACGAGACGCACGCCGAGCTGAACAACTTCAAGGTCAACCTCTTCGGCTTCGTCATCCTCTGGTTCGAGCGCCTGCGGTTCGACGTCCGGCAGGGGCAGAAGCCGGACGTGGCGGTGGACCTGCGGCAGGGGAGCGACGCGGTCCAGTTCGGCGGGCCGCTGGAGTTCGTCAACACCCTGCGCGAGCTGATCCCGTCCAACGGCTTCTCCGACCCGCCCTCGCTGGCGGTGACCCCGAGCGGCATCAGCGCCAGCTATTCGCTCAACCTGCCCTCGGTCCAGGTGGGTGTGTTCGCGCTGTCCAACGCCTCGCTCGGCGCCGGGTTCAACCTGCCGTTCGACTCGCGGCCGGCCTCGGTGCAGTTCCGCTTCTCCGAGCGGCAGCACCCGTTCAGCCTCACTGTCTCGCTCTTGGGCGGCGGCGGCTTTTTCGCCATCGGCATCTCCGCGCGCGGCGTCCAGGAGATCGAGGCGGCGCTGGAGTTCGGCGCCGCGCTCTCCATCGACCTCGGCGTCGCCTCGGGCAGCGTCGAGGTCAAGGCCGGCGTCTACTTCCACTGGCTCGAAGCCATACCGGACAAGGGCACGGTCGAGCTGGCGGGCTATGTCCGCATCCACGGCGAGCTGTCGGTGCTGGGCATCATCTCCGTCTCGCTGACCTTCAACCTCCAGCTCGGCTACCGCAAGGAGCCGGGCAAGTCGACCGTCTGGGGCGAGGCGACGCTGGTCGTCGAGATCGAAATCCTCTTTTTCAGCGTCGACGTCTCGGTGCGGTGCCGGCGCGAGTTCGGCGGCTCGGCCTCGGACCCCAAGTTCATCGACCTCGTGCCCGACGCCGCGACCTGGGCCGGCTACTGCGAGGCCTTCGCCGAGGAGGCAGCCTGACATGGCACGCCAGTCGCTGATGTGGACCACCCTTCCGAACGGCTGGACGGACGACGGCCGCGGCGTCCGGGTCTCCGTGCTGCTCTCGCCGCGGCTCCACGCCGAGGGCGACCCCGAGGAGCTCGCCAGCTTCTTCCCCGACTGGCAGGACTGGCCGGCCACGCTCGCCCGGGCGACCTTCCGCGTCCACTACGGCGGCGCCGATGTCGCGGTACCCGCGGCGCAGGCGTTGGGGGAGGCGGACCCGGCGGCCTGGAAGGCGCTCTTCCACGGCGGCCTCTTCGTCCGCGGATTCAAATTCAAAGACCTCTCCGGCAACCACGTCCTGTCGTACGACACGGTGGAGGTGGCGGGTCTCGTCCAGAACCTCTACGGCAAGCTGGCCGCCGCCGCGGACGGCCATATGCCCTTGGCCTCGGACATCGTCGACGACCCGGACTGGCTGACTCTCGTCGAGGAGGTCGCAGCCTTCGACGGCCGCACCACGGACCAGGACACCGGGCTCCGCAGGCCGGAGCAGATGTACGAGCTGTTCCGGGACGGCGCGATCCCTCTGGGCGGCGGCAAGACGCGGGAGCTCGAGCGCCTGCAACTCTTCCATACGCCGGCGCAGAAGCCCCGGCCGGTGATCCGGCAGGCGCGGCAAGACGACGCGCGAGTCGAGGCGAGCTGGATGGAGTACGCCCGCAAGCCCCTGCCGGCCAAGGCGGACCTGGCCAAGCAGCTCGATTTCCACCAGATCGTCGCGGCGATGAACCCGTACCCGACGCTCCTGCGCCGGTTGGGCATCGTGGTCGACCTCGTGATCGAGCGGGGCCTGTTCGCCGCGTCGCCGGACGCGCCGCTATGGACCACGGTCGACTTCCCGGCGGACGCCCTGCGGGTGCCGCACACCCAGGCGTCGCCGGTCACCCACGCCCGGCTTTCGGACACCGCCTTCGGCGCGGTGCCGCGGCCGTTCCCCGCCCCGGGGTTCCGGGTGGCGGACGGGTTGCTCGACCTGAACCCTCACCGGTTCGCCCTGCTGCAGGCCGACGTGGACGGCGCGGGGCTCAAGCTGACGAGCTTCGCGCGGTCGCTGCGGCGCCTCCTGCCCGGCGAGGAGCGCGTCGACCCGACGACCCGGTTCGAGAAGGAGCTGGGGGTGCCGTCGTTGCGGACCGCGGGTCTGATGCTGGTGCAGCGCGGCCGCGGCGCGATGCTGGAAGACCGGTTCGCGACCAACAAGACGAAGAACGACCTCGCGGAGAAGGCGTTCCAGGGCGTGGGCGCGCCGCCGGAGCTTTGGGCCGAGGACCTCGTGCGCGGCTTCCGTTTCGACGTGTGGGACCGGACGACCGAGACGTGGCGCTCGCTCTGCCGGCGCGAGGCGACCTACGAGTTGGGCGGCGGAGTGGTGGTCCCGGTAGAGGAGGAGGAAGGCACCGTGCGGCTCGGCGCCACGAGCTCGCCCGACAGCCAGCCGGACATCGTCCGTCTGCACGAGGCGGTGGTCTCCTGGACCGGCTGGAGCCTGGCGACGCCGCTGCCGGGCCGCGCGATCCGGCCCGACGACTCGGTGAACGCGGGCGAGGCGCAGACCGAGGCCGAGCTGCCGCCCGGTCTCGAGTTCCGGTCGCGTTTCAGCCCGGTGCGCGGCTCCCTGCCACGGCTGCGCTTCGGCCGCCGGTACTGGATGCGCGCGCGGACCGTGGACCTGGCGGGCAATTCGCTGCCACCCAGCGAGGAGAGTTTCGGACCCGAGAAGCCCGAACAGCACGCGCAACCGTTCCTGCGCTACGAGCCGGTCGCGGCGCCCGCCGTCGCGCTGGTGAAAGGGACGGACGGCATAACCGAGCGGCCCGCCGAGGGCGAGTCCATGCAGCGCATCGCCATCCGCAGCTTCAACGACACGCCGGCCGACAACGCGGTCCCGGCGACGCAGGTCGCGCGGCGGTTCGCCGTGCCGCCGCAGGCGAGCATCAAGGACGCCGAGCACCTCGGCATGCTCGACGCGGGCGGCAAGGTGGACCCGGCGACGTTCGACCTGCTCGCCAACCAGAAGGACCGCGACGCCAAGGACCCGGCCGCGGCGCTGATCGAAGAGCTGATCCCCCTCCAGGGGCCGCTCGACCCGGTACCGGTGGACACCACCTTCGCCGTCTACCGCGACGGCCGCGCGCTGACCTACCTCCCGGACCCGCTCGCCGAGGTGGCCGCGGTCCGCATCTTCGGCCATCCGGGCATCGCGGATACCCAGGTCATCCCCATCCCTCTCTACCCGGCGGGCGCCTGGCCGGAGGCGTTGCCGTTCAAGATCGAGGTGTTCGAAGAGCCGGACGCGGTCCCGCACTACGACGAGGCGAGCCGCACGCTGCGCGTGCCGCTGGCCAAGGCCGGCCGCGCCACCGTGCGTCTCTCGATGGGCCTCAGCAAGAGCGCATTGCGCGAGGTCCTGGGGATCTGGCGCTGGCTCTCCGCAGCCGATCAGGCGGCGCTCGAGCCTTTGGCCCTGAAAGGCCAGCACTGGATGCTGACCCCGTGGCGCACGGTGGAGGTGGTGCATGCCACGCAGCGCCCGCTGATCGCGCCGGAGATCCTGAAGCTGGCGATCCACAGGTGGGAGAACGAAACGGCGGCGTTCCCAACGTTCGTCGCCACGTGCAGCCTCAAGAGCACGGACCGCGTGGACCTGCTCGCCGAGTGGCACGAGCCCAGCGACGACCCGGCAGCGGCGGCGCTCGTCGACCGTGCGCGCGGCGACGTGGCATTCTCGGTCAAGGTCACGGAGAAGTCCGCCTACGCCACCCAGCTCGACGGCCACCCCCGCGGCGGCCTGCCGGACCACCGCATCCCGGGGGACGACCTGATCGAGGTCGGCTTGGGGCACAACCTCGTGGAACCCAAGCGGCACGAATTCCGCGACACGCGTTACCGGCGGATCGAGTACTGGCTGGAGGGGACCACGAAGTTCCGCGAGTATCTGCCGGCGGCCCTCCTGACCGAGCTCCACGACGGCAAGCCGGAGCCGACCGAGGAGAACATCAAGACTGTAGGGCCGCGCCAGGTGTCGTGGATCCCGAGCTCGGCGCCGCCGCCCGCGCCGGAGGTCCTTTACATCGTGCCGACCTTCGGGTGGGTGCGGTCGACCGACGCCGCCGGCAATGCGTCGAGCTGGCGGCGCGGCGGCGGTCTACGCGTCTACCTCGACCGGTCGTGGAACGTCTCGGGTTACGGGGAGATGCTCGCCGTCGTGCTGCCGCCCGCGACCTTTGCCGGCGATCCGGACAGCCTGCCCAAGGGCTGGCCATACAAGAAATTCGTCACGCAGTGGGGCAACGACCCGATCTGGGATTCGCCGTTCGTGGCGGGCCTGGCGCCGCAGCGGTCGGGCTTCCCCCTGGCGCGCACGCAGCCGGACCCGGCCGGCGCCTGGCTGCCGGCGGGCGCGCCGCCGCCCCGCGCGGCTGACCCGGGCCGCCCCATGCAGCTGCA
>JBKKAU010000107.1:0-1355 GCA_046714475.1 Thermoanaerobaculia bacterium | reverse complement strand
GTGGTGCCCGCCGCCGTGCTCGCCCGCCTGCTGGCGCGCGACACGGTGCACGGCCCCTATCCGGGGGAGGTCGGGCTCGAAGACGACACCCTGGCGATCGACGGCCGGCGCGTCCCCGTCTTCCAGGAGCCGGACCCGGCGCGGGTCGCCTGGGACGAGGCCGGCACCGAGGTGGTGGTCGAGGCCACCGGCCGGTTCACCCGCCGCGACCTCGCCGCGGCCCACCTGCGGGGCGGCGTCCGCACCGTGATCGTCTCGGCCAACGCCGAAGGGGTCGACGCCACCGTCTGCCTGGGCCTGAACGAGCGGGACTTCGACCCGGACCGGCACGCCGTCGTCAGCAACGCCTCCTGCACCACCAACTGCCTGGCGCTGATGGCAAAGGTGTTGCACGACTCCTTCGGGCTCCGCCGGGCCTTGATGAGCACGGTCCACAGCTATACGGAGAACCAACGGCTGCTCGACCTCCCGCACCCCGACCCGCGGCGATCGCGCGCCGCCGCGCTCAACATCATCCCGACCTCGACCACCGCGGCGCACGCGGTCGGGCTGGTGCTGCCGGCGCTCGCCGGCCGGATCGACGGCTTCGCGGTCCGCGTGCCGACCGCCGCCGTCGCCATGCTCGACCTGGTGGCCGAGCTGGAGCGGGATGCCCCGGCGGAGGCGGTGCGGCGGGCCTTCCGCGAGGCGGCGGCGGGCCCGCTCGCCGGCGTCCTCGGCGTCACCGACGAGGAGCTGGTCTCCTCCGATTTCGTCAACGACCCGCGCTCGGCCGTGATCGACCTGCCGCTCGTCCAGAGTCTCGGCCACCCGGGCCATGAGGACGGCCGCCCGGGCCGGCTGGTACGGGTCGTCGCCTGGTACGACAACGAATGGGGCTACGCCCACCGGCTGGCGGACCTCCTGGAGATCGTGGCGCGGCACGCCGCCCTATCTATATAAGGATGTAGAGGAGAGGAGACATGGCAGACCTGATCACACTGGACGACCTCGACCGCGCGGCCCTGCGCGGCCAGCGCGTCTTCGTCCGCGTCGACTTCAACGTCCCGCTCTCGGCGGCCGGCGAGGTGCTCGACACCACCCGACTCGACGAGGCGATCCCGACGATCCGCGAGCTGACCGCCGCCGGCGCCAAGGTCCTGCTCGCCTCGCACCTCGGCCGGCCCAAGGGGGAGCCCGACCCGCGCCACAGCCTGCGGCCGGTGGCTCTCAAGCTGGTTGAGCTGCTCGGCCAGGCCGTCCGCTTCGCCAACAACTGCGTCGGCCCCGAGGCGGAGGCGATCGCCAGGGAGCTCGATCCGGGCGAGGTGCTGCTGCTCGAGAACCTGCGCTTCCACGACGGCGAAACCAAGAAC
>JBKKAU010000106.1:0-8927 GCA_046714475.1 Thermoanaerobaculia bacterium | reverse complement strand
TTCGGGCCCCCCCCCGGGGGGGGGGGGCGGGGGCGCGTCCCGGGCGCGCGGGGCCGGGACGGTGACGGGGGCGACCGCGGCGGCCTCGGGATGCAATGGCTCCCTCTCCGGCTCCGGAGCCACCCGCGACCTCACCTCGTTGCGCCGGAACCGGTCGCGGCAGAGGTTGACCAGCGCCCGCACTAGCCAGGCCTCCTCGGACGACCGGCCTTCGGGGACCGCGCCTGGCCGGCGTGCAGCCCGCAGAAACGTCTCCTGCACCAGGTCGCGGGCCTCCTCCCGGTCGCCGCAGAGACGGCGCGCCAGGAGGAAAAGCCGTTCATGGTGGGCGTCGAAGAGCCCCGCGAGGCGCTCGGCCGCCGTGCGGCCGGCGTCTCCCACGATCACGCCTGTCCATGGAGGGTTCACACCCTATTAAACGGATGAGCGGGGTAAAACGTTGGGGGGAGATCGGTGAAACCCCGGCCGGCAAGCCTTTTGCTATGTCTTCAGATTGGCTTGGGAACGCTTGGCTCGGGTCAAACTACTTCTAGGAGGTACAGCATGAAAGACAACCGTGAATCGTTGCGTCCCTATGTCGCCGACATGGCCGCCGTCGAGAAGCACATCCTCGAGGCCATCGAGAGGCAGCGCAACGACGACGACATCAAGCAGTTCCCCGACGCCCACCAGATCATCAGCAACATCCACAGCACGCTCCACCGGCATGTGGATAGCCTGGAGAGCCACCTCGAGGGATTCAAGGGTGGGAGTCTGGCCGGGGCGGTCAAGGAGACGGTGACCGGAGTGCTCGGCGTGTTCGCCGGCCTCTACGACAAGGTCCGCAAGGACCCCGCGAGCCGCGCGTTGCGCGACGACTACACCGCGCTGTCGCTGGCGGCGATCAGCTACACCATGCTGCATGCCACGGCGCTGGGCCTGAACCAGGGGACGACGGCGGAGATCGCGCTGAGCAACCTGCGCGAGCTGACCCCGCTGCTCGTCGAGCTGAGCAAGGTCATCCCGAACGTGGTGGTGAAGGAGCTCTCCTTCGAGGGTTATCCGATCGATACCGGCGTCGGCCAGAAGGCGGCGCAGGCCAGCCACGAGGCTTGGAGCCGCGACAACGTCGGTGTTGGCAGCATGGGCAGCGGGTCCGGTTTCGGCTCGGGCTCGGGCGGCGGCACCACCTTCTAGGTCCGATCACCGCGCAACGAGAAGCGGCGCGTCCTCCATGAGGGCGCGCCGTTTTTGCGTTAACGCCGACCGATGACCGGCTTGAACTTACCAGGCGGACGATAGGGCACTTCAAACCCGGTACCGCGCTCCACCAGGCGAGCCTGTTCGAGGATCTTGGGCCACCATCGCACGAGCATCGTGATCTGTGGCCAATAGGAGACCTTCATCCACCCGGGCGCCAGGAAGAACGCCGTGAGCCGGGCCGAGCTCCACTCCTTCCGAAGCTCGACGCTCCTGATGATCCTCGTATCGCCGGAGACGATGATCCAATTGCCCTCGGCTCCGAGAGCTCGAATCCAGTCAGGGTCCTTGGCGTCTCTGGAGAACTTGTCTTGTAGATGGTAAACCCTATAGCCATCTCTGTCTGAGAGAGCGTCGAGGCTTTTGGCGTATCGGGGCGAAAGGCAATTGTCGAGGAAGATGTTCACGCGGCCGCGGCGAGCTTGTCTTCAAACTCGACAGCATCTTTGACGGCATTCACGTCGACGAGATACCAGCGCGCCACCGCGTCGATAGAGCCGTCCTCGGCCTTGACAGCGCTTGCCAGAATCGCGGTCGGCACCGACCCGGGGGTGATGATCGGTTGGCCGAACAGGCGATCGGGGTCGATTACGACTCGACGATCGCGCCCAAGTGGCCACCACCGGACAGGCGCGCCGCTGATCTCGGAGAACTCCAGACCTTCGAAGAGAAAGGGCTCGACGATGTTTTTGAACTCATACTGGCTCTTGGCAAGATTGAGAAGAGACTCCTCGCCCGTCTCCTGGACTATGGTGGCGAAGATCGAACGACCGTCCGTTTTGAACCGCCTGGTCGAGAACGGATGACTATCCTGAACAATCACAGCTGCGTGCTCCGCCGCCCGACGGATAACTTTCCAGGAGACACCATGGCGCCGGAAGGCGTTAACGAATCTGACCTCGAGCAGGTCTCGGAAGCTGAGCACCAATTCTTCGCTTGTGCTCGGAATCTGGCGTTGCCAGAGGGGGGAAGAGCTGTGAACGGCCTCACCTGACTTGAAGGTATACCCGGTGAGCCAGCGCCTGATGCGGGGGGATGTAACCCCCGTGAGCCGCGATGCTTCCGGGACGGTATAGACCCCTACCCCGAGAAGGCTCTGTTTGCGCTGTGCCATACCTCCTCCCAGGATAACAAACAAGGCGTAACTTTCGCTACTTTTGCCGGAGGCGCTCCTACTTCTCCGCCCGGAGCGCCTCGCGGGCGGCCTCCAGCAGAGCCTTGGCGGAGATGGGGCCGCCCACGGCGCCGCGCATCCAGGCGTCGGGAGTCAGCCGGCCCTGGCGCGTGATCCTCTCGAACTCGGCTCCGAAGTCCGCGTCCTCCATCTTGTCCGCCACCTGGAAGGCGATGATGTGCCCGACGGCGTAGTCGGGCAGGTAGAGCCCGTAGACGATCATGTGCGAGTAGATGGCGAGGATCTCGGAGTCGCGGACGCCGAAGACCGGGGCGAAGTGGCGGTTCCAGACGTCGCGCGCGATCTGGAGGGTCGCCTCGCGCAGCTCCGCCGGGGTGGCCTGCGGGTGCTGGTACATCCAGTTCCAGACCCGCATGTCGACCAGCGACACGCCGGCGATCTCGTAGGTGTTCCAGAGCGTCCGTAGGGCCTCGGCGTGGCGGGCGTCGCCGGTCGGCTTCAAGCCGAGCAGCTCCAGATCGCGGTTCTGGAAGACGAAGGCCATGGCCTCGGTGAAGGCGTTGTTGGGCACGCCCGCCATCCACCAGTGGTCAATGGCGTTGAGCGAAAAGACCTGCTCGACGTTGTGGCCCAGCTCGTGGATGGCGATGTTGTAGCCCTTGTAGTCCATCCCCCCCTGGGGCACGCGGGTCCGCAGGTGGGCCTGGTCCTCGCGCCGCACCGCGCCCAGGGCATGGCCAGCGCCGCGCGCCGGGTCGACCACGATGCGCTCGGCGAGCCAGCGCGACTTCTCGGGCGTGAAGCCCAGCCCCTGGAGGACGTTCGGCAGCTCCTTCTGGAAGGCCTCGACGGCCGGGTACCTCTCCTTGACGATCTTGTCGAGCTCCGCCTCGCCATGGGCGCCGCGCGACTTGAAACCCGCGTACCAGATGTCGAACGGCTCCAGCTTCCTGCCGAGCCGCCGCTCGATCACGCGGCCGAGGTCCTTGACCTCCTGGGACTCGAGGACCGAGACCAGCAGCGCCTCGACCTCCTTCTCCGGGATCTGGCGGTCGCGCTCGAAGCGGCGCTCCATGAACGTCCGCTCGGTCGGGCTGAACGGGTCGACGGCGCGGGCGGCGCGGAAGACGTCGAGCAGGCGCGCGTAGCGGACGTCCGCCTCGCGCTTCGTGAGCGCGGCGGCGTCCGCGGGCTTACCAGGCTGGGCCGGCCGGACCTGGTTGCTCGCCGGGTCCCAGAGCAGGTCGGCGTTGTCGATCACCGCCGCCGGGATCTCCTGGCGCACGATGCGCTTCATGACCTCGAGGATCATGCGCTGCCGGGCGAGCGACTGGGCGCCATCGACGGCGGCGGCGTAGTGCGAGGCCAGCTCGTCGCGCAGCCCCCAGTGGCTGATGAGCCGTAGGCCTTCCGGGAAAAGTCGCTCCCCCTCGGGGGTGACCAGCCGGTCCAGCCGGATGTTGTAGGCGGCGATGTACTGGTCGGCCGTGGTGAAGGCGCGGGTCAGCGCCTGCGAGACCTCGGCCGGGACGCGCAGGGCGAAGCGGTCCATCATGCGCGACCGCGCCCAGGTCTCGCGGTCCCAGCGCGCCCCCTGCTCCAGCCGCTCCTCCAGCGTATGGACGGGGAAGTTGAGCAGCGCCAGGAAGGCGACCCTGGAGCCGAACAGGTTCTCGTCGACGTGCGGCGCCAGGTCGACGTTGGCGAGGAGCTGGTCCACCGCCGGGATCGGGCCGGTGTCGAGGTCGAGCGGCGTGGTCAGGCCGCGGCGGACCTCGTGCAGGTGGCCGTCGACCTGCTCCATCGCCTGCTGCAGGCGGAGGAACGTCTGATCGAGGACCGCCTTGTCGGTGAGGAAGCTCTCCTCGCAGAAGGCGGCGAACGCCTGGGTGTCACCGTCCTCGGTCCACCAGCGCTGGGCCACCTGCTCGACCCCCTGGCGGATGCGCCCGGCGTGCTCCTGCCCGTGGTGGGCAACCAGGCGGTCGATCGTCTGCCGCACGACGTCGGCGCCGATCGCCGGCTGCGCCGACAGCAGGGTGGCGGCCAGGGGGGCCAGGGTGAGGAGGATCGTCAGAAGAGTGATTCGCAGGGACATCGCCGCTCCTTTGGAAAGGACAGGACGCTCAGACCGCCGGCTTCAGGGCGCTGCCGACGAGCTGCTCGTCGATCACCAGGTGGTGCCGGCCGTCGCCGTTGCCGCGCACCTCCTCGTGCGAGAAGGGGTCGAACTCGAAGGGCTTGATGATCCGGCCGTAGACCGACTTGAGCGCCCGGGCGCCGATACGGCTGCTCTTGGCCGCCTCCTCGGCGATGCGCTGCACCGCGCCGTCGGTCACCTCCAGGTCGATGTCGTACTTCTGGAAGAAGTTCTGGGAGGTCTGGAGCACTCCCTCCTTGAGCTCCTTGAAGATGCGGACGAGCGTCGCGGCGGTCAGGTCCTCCAGGATCACGGCGTTGTCGAACCGCGACAGGAACTGCGGCTGCATGCCGTACTGGAAGAGGTCCTCCTGCCGGAAGTGGTGGCGCAGGGTGAAGTACTCGCGGATCTGGATCTTGCCGTTGACATAGGTGGTCACGGTCGGCAGCTTGGTGCCGCTCTTGGCCGAGGTGACCCGCTGGAAGACCTGGTCGTAGAGGGTCTCGAAGGCGCCGGCGCAGAGGAACAGGATCTTGCCGGTGTCGATCCAGACGGCGGCCGACTCCGCCACCCCGTCCTTCATCCCGGTCAGCGGATGGAGCACCCGCTCGCCCTCGATCAGGGTCAGCAGCGCCTGCTGGATGTTGATGCCGGTCACGTAGGGCTTGCCGCCGATCACGCCGGAGACCTTGTCGATCTCGTCGAGGCAGACGGTGGCGCGCTCCATGGTGCGGGCGATCTCCTCGATCGAGGCGCCGGCGCCCAGCACCTGGCGGGCGCGCTCCTCCAGCCGGTGGAAGAGGCGGCTGGTGTCGACCGCGCCCTCCTCGGTCGCCAGCGTGCTGGCGTTCATGATCAGCACGGCGCGGTGCTCGCGGAAGTCCTCGTAGGCGTTGTAGAGCGCCTCGATGGCCCGCATGATGGTGGTCTTGCCGGTGCCGGAGTTGCCGATCAGCAGGAGGTTGCCGTACTTCTCGCCCTGGAGGTGCTTGAAGATGGCGACGGAGACATAGCGCAACGCCTCTTCCTGGCCGATCACCTGCTGCGCGAGGACGTCATAGATCTCTACGGGCTTCATGGATTTCTCTTCCCTGTCGATAAGGTAGAAGGACGCGGCCGTCCCCGGAGCCTGCAACGGTTTCTCCCCCCGGAAGCTTCCCGGCGCTTCCCGGCGGCTGGGGTCTCAGACGGCGACCTGCTCGGCGCGGCGGAGCACCCGCAGGAAGTTCTCGCCGAGGATCAGCCGTACGCCGGAGCGGTCGACGCCGCGCTCCAACAGGGCGGCCGTCAGGTCGGGGAAGCGGGAGACGTCCTCGAAGCCGTCCAGCGCCTCGGAGATGCCGTCGAAGTCGGAGCCGATCCCGACGTGCTCCTCGCCGGCCTGGTCGATCAGGTGGATGACGTGGTCGACGAAGCGCGACAGCGGCACGCGGGGGAGGGGGTGCTCCTCGAGGATCCGCGCCCGCTCCCGCCAGTGGGCCTCGGGGTCGCGGACCCAGGCCTCGTCGATCTCCTTGAGCGCCGGCCCGATCTCCTGCATGCGCTGGCGCTCGGCGTCGCACGCCTCCTGGCCGACGAACGGCGGGTAGGTGTTGGCCATGACGATCCCGTCCTGGCGCGCGATCTCGCGGATCAGCTCGTCGGGGAGGTTCCGCGCATGGTCGCAGAGGGCGCGGGCCGAGCTGTGGCTGGCGAGCGGCGGCGCCGTCGAGACCTCCAGGACGTGGCGCACCGCGTCGTCCGAGACGTGCGACAGGTCGGGCAGGATGCCGCGCCGGTTCATCTCGCGGACGAGCTTGACCCCCAGGTCCGAGAGGCCGTCGTGGGCCGGCTCGTCGGTCGAGGCGTCGCACCACTCGTGGGTCGCCCAGTGGGTCAGGGTGACGTAGCGGACGCCCATCCGGGCGCACTCCTCGAGCGCGCCGGGGACCGACAGCGGCCGGCCGTTCTCCAGCCCGAAGATCACCCCCACGGCGCCGCGCGCCGCCGCCTGCCGGACCTCGTCGGCGCTCGCCACCTGCTCCAGGCCGGGGGCCAGGTGCTCGGTCGAGATCCGGTAGAGGGTCCGCGCGTGCTCCCAGCCCCGCTCGGGGCTCAAGAAGGCGGGCACGAACAGCGCGTAGACCAGGGCGTCGACGCCTCCCTCGCGCAGCCGTGGCAGGTCCGCGTGGCGGTCCGAATGCCGTTGCGACAGGTCGGCCGGCGCCTCGAAGAGCCGGGTGGGGACGTCGGTGTGACCGTCGATGACGATGCAGTCGTGGTGGAATCCCATAGGACGCGAAGCCTACCAGGGATCTCTCCGGGTGTACTCCCCGGCAGCCCGTCTAGTGGTCCAGCCGGGTGAAGGGGAACCGGTCCCGGATCCGCCGCGAGACGTACTGCCCCTTCGAAGACGCCTTCATCAACGACCTGTACACCCCGGGCGGCACGCCGCGGTACTTGTAGACGGCGCCGCTTGAAAACTCCACCTCCAGGACCTTGGCGTCCGCGTCGTAACCGACGGACGATATCGCCGAGGATTCGACATGCTGTCTGCGCATCGGCAACCCCTCCGAGCGCAACGGGATTTTGCAATCACGGTACCAGCCGGACCGGGCGGAGCGGCGGGTCGTCTGGAGAGAGAACCGGCGGGAAACGAAAACGGCCGGCGCAGAGGCCGGCCGTTCGCGGAAGCAGGGCGGCGGCGGGCCGCCCGGAGGGCGGTCTACATCACGGTGCCACGGATGTCGACCTCGATCAGCGGCGCCTTGGGGCTGTCGGTCCGGAGCTGGAGCTTGCCGTTGAGCGGACCCTTGGCGAGCTCGGGCTTGAGCGTCAGGGTAACCTGATACTCGCGGCCGTCCTGCAGCGGCTCGAGGCTGACGTCGACGCCCTGCACGTTCCCTTGAGCGCTCGTCACCTTGATCGCCTCGGTCGCGAAGTTGCGGACGTTGATCACCCGCTTGAGCGGCTGCTTGACCTCGACCGTGCCGACGTCGGCGACGGAGGGGGTGACCGCGACCACCGGCCGCACGAACCCGGAGACCGGGATCTGCACCAGCTTCTGCTTGGGGTGCGTGGTATGGACGGTCACGTACTCGGCGATCGCCCCGACCGGCGCGTCCTTGGTGAGCTGCATCTCGACCCGCCACTGCTTGCCCTTGGCGTCGGCCACCCGCTCCTCGGTCTTGGCTTCACGGAAGGAGGTTTTCAGGTGCGGAAACGGGGAGTCGATCTTGACGATCTCCATGTCCGTGCCGTCCGGCACCCAGAGGGTCTGGGCGATGGACCCCTGCGTCTCCTCGCCCTGGACCAGGATGTAGCGGGCATAGCCCGGCTTGACCGAGACGTAGGGCTCCACCTTGGCCCGGATGGTCAGCTCGAATTTCGGCGTCGCCGGGTCGTTGGTGATGACCTGGACCCCCTTGGCGATCGCTCCGGAGAAGGTCGAGGTGTCGAGGACGATGTGGACCTTGCCCGTCTGGCCGGGCGCGATCGTCTCGTCGAACTCGGCGACCGTGCAGCCGCAGGCGGGCCGGACCTGGGTGATCTCGAGGACGGCGTCACCCTCGTTCTTGATCAGGAAGTCGTGGACCACCTTTTCGCTCTTCGCGACGGTGCCGACGTCCTTGATCGGCTCGAGGGCCACGGCCTTGGGAGCGCCCGCGGCTTCGACCTGGGGGGAAAGCCCCAGGATCAAAGCGGCACAGACTGCCAGAATGACACTTCCAACCTGACGTTTCATACGACCTGCTCCTTCACGCAAAGTGGATCAATACCGAGGCAATGCTACACTCGGCGCCCTGAACGAGAAAGCCCGCACGTGAATTCCCGACAGCTCGACATCTACTTCATGGCCATAGGTGGTACGGGGATGGCTCCGCTAGCCTGCCTTCTGCAAGAGCAGGGCCACCGGATCCGGGGGACCGACGGACCTCTCTATCCTCCGATGAGCACGCTGCTCTCCAAGGCGGGCATCCAGCCCTCCACAGGCTACGACCCGGCCCACCTCGACCCCCGGCCGGACCTGGTCGTGGTCGGCAACGCCATCCACCGGGACAACCCGGAGGCGGTCGAGGCCGAGCGGCTCGGCCTGGAGCGGCTTTCCATGCCGCAGGCCCTCGCCCGCTTCTTCCTGGAAGGCCGCCGGCCCCTGGTGATGGCGGGGACGCACGGCAAGACGACCACCACCGCCATGGGGGCGTGGGTCTACACCCAGTGCGGCGCCGACCCCGGGTTCCTGATCGGAGGGGCGCCCCGCAACCTGCCCACCAGCTTCCGGGCCGGCGCCGGAGACCGCTTCATCGTCGAGGGGGACGAGTACAACGCCGCCTACTTCGACCGCGGCCCCAAGTTCCTCCACTACCGGCCCGAGACCCTGATCCTGACCAGCGTCGAGTACGACCACGCGGACCTCTACGCCTCCCCGGAGGC
>JBKKAU010000105.1:0-27458 GCA_046714475.1 Thermoanaerobaculia bacterium | reverse complement strand
GGTGAACCTTCCGGGGAGCCGGATCACCCTGCAGGTCACGGCGCCGCGGGCGAGCGGCCAGGTCGATCTGTCGACGCTGCTGCGGCGGGAGATCCGCCTCGACGGGTTGAGGGCCGAGCGGGCCCGCGTGCGGCTGACCGGTGGCGCGCCCCAGCGCGCCGGGAGCGCGGCGGCCGGGACAGGGGGTGAGTGGACGGCGAAGCTCGCCGACCTGCGGCTGGACGGAGGCTGTGAGATCGCCCTGGGCGGGCTCCGGTTCGACAGCGATCTCCTGGCCGGAGGGGACCTGTCCTGGAGCGGGGGAGCGTTGGCGCTCGGCCGTGCCTCCCTGGGATTTTCGAAAGGGCGTCTGCGTAGCGGCAGGGAGACGGTCGCGCGGGGCGTCACCCTGCAGGCGGACGGCCGGTTGGACCCGTTCGATCCAGGCCGCGTCGCGGGCATGAAAACCCTGCGCCTCGTCTCGGGGCGGGGGACGGCCGGCGGCTCCATCGCCTCGCTGGGCTTCCTGGACCCCTACCTGGAAAAGGCGAGCTGGCTGGATCTGGACGGCGACGGCAAGCTCCAGGCGGACTTCCGCCTCGACCGCGGCCGCCTGCTTCCCGGGAGCCGGTTCTCGGTCCGCCCGGCGCGGACCCGCGCCGACTACCTGCTGAACCGGGCGACGGGGGCCGGGGCGCTGACCGCCGCGGTCGAGAGGAAGAAGGGGGGCGACGAGCTGGACCTCCGGGTCGACTTCGACCGCTTCGGCATCGGGTCACGGGAGAGGCCCAAGGAGCCTCCGCACATCCGCGGCCGGGGGCTCCGGCTGGCGCTGGTCACCCGGGATCTCGACCTGGCCAGCTCCGGCAAGGACTTCCGGGCGAGGCTCGACCTGCCGCAGGCCGACGTCACCGACCTCACCTTCTACAACACCTACCTGCCGCAACAGTCGGGGATGGAGATCGTCTCCGGGACAGGCCGCATCCAGTCCTGGCTGGAGATGGAGACGGCGGGCGACACCGGACAGGGCGAGGTGGCCATCCAGTCGCAAACGGTGCGGATACGGCTGTACGACCAGGAGCTGGCCGGCGTTCTGGACTTCCGGGCGCCGCTGGCCATCACCGACCTGCGGCGGCTGCGTCTGCGGCTGGACGGTACGCGCCTGTCGCTCGACCGGGTGGCGTTGCGCGAGGCCGGGACCGGAGAGGAGGCGCCGCCCGACTGGTGGGCGCGCCTGGACCTGGCGCGCGCCACGATGGAATGGACGCGGCCGATGTCGCTCACCAGCTCGGTGCGGCTGGCGATGAAGGACTCGGGGCTCCTGCTCTCGCTGTTCTCGCAGCGCAAGCGGTACCTGCGCTGGTTCCAGGGCGTGCTGGACGTCGAGGACGTGGCGGCGGTGGGCGACCTCCGGTTCGACCAGGGCGCGGTGGTGCTCGATCCGCTGCGGGTGACCGGCGAAGGCACCGAGCTGCGCTCGCGGCTGCGGCTGTCCAAGGAGAGCCAGCGGGGCTACCTGCTCGTCCGCCATAAACGCCTGTTGGTTGGCCTGGAGCTTCAGGACGGCAAGCGCGACTACCGGTTCGTCCGCCCGCAGGAATGGTTCGAGAGCCGCGGCGCGCCGTAGGGAGGCGCGAACAGTCCGAAGGAGCACCCGCCCATGCCCATCCATGGCCTTTCTCCCCTCTTGCGTCTCTCCCTCGCCGCCGTCCTCCTGGTGGGCTGCGTGAGGACGGCCGCCACGCCGTCCGGCGAGCCCCGCCTGGAGTGCCGCCTCGAAGCGGTGCCGCCGCTGACCGCCGGTGGTCCGGTGCGGGTGCGGTTCACCTTGACGAACCGGGGAGAGGCCCCGGTCTGGGCGCTGCGCTGGAACACCCCCCTGGAGGAGCGCTGGATGGGCACGATCTTCACCGTGAGCCGCGGCGGCCAGGAGGTCCCGTACCAGGGGCCCATGGTCAAGCGCGGCGATCCGGGGCGGGAGGAGTACGTGGAGGTCCCGGCCGGTGGGGCGGCCGAAGCGGTCGTGGACATCGCGCAGGTTTACGAGATCAACGAGCCCGGCCGCTACCGGGTCGAGGTGACCCAGGGGCTCCAGGACGTGGCGACCGACCCTGCCGGCATCCCCCGCCCGCGCGATCGCCAGCAGGCCGTCTCTCTGTCCTGTCCGGCTCTGGAGATCGACGTCTCATGATCCGGGGCTGAAAAGACGAGGCGCGGGGTGTGCCCCCCGCGCCTCGTCGCTGTGGCGTTGGGAGAGGCCTACTGCATCACTGTGTGGTGCCCGCTGTGCTTGAGCCGGCTCTCGAACCGGGTCGCGCCGCCGCCGCGCTGGCCGGGGGCGAAGTTCGACGTGCCGCGGACCGGGGTGTCCGGACGGGTGTCCCAGTCGGTGTCGATCGTCGCCCTGCCGACCCGCTTGGCGTCCTGCAAACGGTCGCGGTAGGCCCAGCGGTGGTAAGGGCTGGGCGCGAACGTTATGGGGTACTGGATCTCGAACCTCTTGTTGAGGTCGTCCACCCGGGTGAAGATGACTTTGGTGTTGATCCTCACCGGCAGGACGAAGCGGCCCCCCTGGTTGTTCTCGCGGATGATCCGCATCGTGGTGATCGGCTGCACACCGTCAAGCGTCAACTGGACATAGTACTCGCCGCAGCGGTTCTTGAAAGTGCTGATCCCTTCGAGTTGGAGCGCCTTGACCTGGAACCGTGTGCGGGCAACGCCGCTGCTGTCGAAGGCCGCGTCGTCGAGGCGCTCGACGATCGTGTCGAACCTGGCGAACTCCGGGTTGTCCGATACCAGCGGCACTCCGCGCAGCCAGATCGTGCCGGTGAAGGCCGGGGAGGACTTGCAGAAGAAGCCCTTCGGCAGCGGGTTGTGCTGGAAGTCCACGCCGGTCCCGTCAGGCACGGTCACCCAGGGATCGATCCCGGCATGGATCACGGGGTCGGCTGCGACGGCGGGAAGGGCTGCCAGGACCAGCAGGGCTACGACGGCGAGAGCGCTGAAACGTTTCATTGGATGACCTCCTCCACGAATTTCGGGCGGGAATCGCCCGAAAGCACAGGTAGGGTAGAGGAGAGGGAGGAAGAAAACTTCTTCCGGATTGCTCAAGGAGTGTCTGTAATGGCGAGGCGCGGGATCGCCCCGCGCCTCGTCTGCCTCAAGGCTGAGAGGGCTTAATTGTTCTGCACCCCATGGCAGCCGTCATGGCTGGCCTTGTTCTGGAACCGGGTCACGCCGTCGCCCTGGCCGGGCACAAAGTTCGACGTGCCGGGGACGAGAGTGTCCGGAAGGCTGTCCCAATCGGTGTCGATCGTAGCCCTGTGGACCCGCTTGGCGCTCGGGAATGCCTCCGTGTAGAGCCAGCGATGGTAGGGGCTAGGCGTGAACGTTACGGGGTATGCGAACTCGATCCTCGCTTCCGGATCGTCGACCCGGGTAAAGATGACCTTGGTGTTGATCCTCACCGTGAGGACGAAGCGGCCGCCGTCGTTGTTCTCGCGGATGATCCGCATCCTGGTGACCGGCTGCTCACCGTCGAGCGTCACCTGGACGTGATACTCGCCGCAGCGGTTCTTGAACGTCTCGATCCCTTCGAGCTGCAGGGCCCGGACCTGGAACCGGGTGCGGGCGATGCCGCGGCTGTTGAAGACCGCGTCGTCCAGGCGCTCGACGATCGTGTCGTATTTGGCGAACTGCGGGTTGTCCGCGGCAAGGGGCACCCCGCGCAGCCAGATCTTGCCGGTGAAGGCCGGCGAGGACTTGCAGAAGAAGCCCTTGGGCAGCGGGTTGTACTGGAAGTCCACTCGGGTCTCTTCGGGCACGGTCACCCAAGGGTCGATCCCGGCGTAGATCACGGGGTCCGTGGCGACAGCGGGGAGGGCTGCCAGGACCAGGAGGGCGAAGACGGCGAGAGCGGTGGAACGTTTCATCGGATGACCTCCTCCTTGATCACTCCGGGCGGAAATCGCCCGAAGCACAGGAGAAGGGTACAGAGGAGGCCGGAGAAAAACTTCTTCCGGATTGCTTAAGGAAAAGCTAAATAAGAGAGGGGGCGCGCCGATCAGCCGATCACCTTCATCGGGCTTTGGCGATGGCCGCGAGCAGGTCCTCGTCGGACATCCGCTCGCTCCAATCCTTGGGCAGCTCGATCCGGACCGACTGCTCGCCGCCGCTGGGCGTGCAGACCACCGGGACGGTGCCCGCCGCGCTCTCGATCCGCTCGGCGGCTTCGGTGGCGGCTTCACCGCTGAGGCCGGCGAAAGCCTGGACACAGGTCCATGTGATGTTGTCGGCGTCCTGGACTTCGCGCTGGGTCATGCGCGGAGTATATAGAGGCTGAAAGGTAAGGCGCGAGATTGAATCCCGCGCCTCGCCTGCCTCAGGCTGGAAGGCTTGCTACTGCTCCACTGTATGGTGGGCGTGCTTGAGCTGGCTCTCGAACCGGGTCGCGCCGCCGCCCTGGCCGGGGGAGAAGTTCGACGTGCCGCGGACCGGGGTGTCCGGCCGGGTGTCCCAGTCGGTGTCGATCGTCGCCCTGCCGACCCGCTTGGCGTCCTGCGGATCGCGGTAGACCCAGCGGTGGTAGGGGCTGGGCGTGAACGTCACGGAGTATGGGAACTCGAGCCGCTGGTTGAGGTCGTCCACCCGGGTGAAGATGATTTTGGAGTTGATCCTCACCGGCAGGACGAAGCGGCCCCCCTGGGCGTTCTCGCGGATGATCCGCATCGTGGTGATCGGCTGCACACCGTCGAGCGTCAGCTGGACGTAGTATTCGCCACAGCGGTTCTTGAAAGTACTGATCCCCTCGAGTTGGAGCGCCTTGACCTGGAACCGGGTGCGGGCGACGCCGCGGCTGTTGAAGACCGCGTCGTCGAGGCGCTCGACGATCGTGTCGATCCTGGCGAGCTCCGGGTTGTCCGAGGCCAGCGGCACTCCGCGCAGCCAGATCGTGCCGGTGAAGGCGGGGGAGGACTTGCAGAAGAAGCCCTTCGGCAGCGGGTTGTGCTGGAAGTCCACGCCAGTCCCTTCGGGTATGGTCACCCAGGGATCGATCCCGGCCTGGATCATAGGATCCGCTGCGGCGGGGAGGACTGCCAGAACCAGGAGGGCGAAGACGACGAGAGCGCTGGAACGTTTCATGAGATGACCTCCTCCAGGAATTTCGGGCGGAAATCGCCCTAAGTACGGGAGTAGGGTACGGAGGAGAGCGGAGAAAAACTTCTTCCGGATTGCTCAAGGATTAGCTGAAATATCAGGCTTCCGCACCGCTTCCACCGGTCCCTCACAGGTTTTCCACAGGATTTCTGGACGCTCTTTCCGCAGGCGCCCGCGGTGCTACGATTCCGCCATGGCCAGCCTCGACGAACGGATCATCCAGGCGGCGGAAGGGATCCCGGGGATCTCCGTGCTTGTGGTCTTCGGCTCCCGGGCCAAGGACACGGCCCGGCCGGACAGCGACCTCGACGTGGCCGTCCTGCCGGAGAGCGGCGACCCGAAGGCGCGGCGGACGTTGCTGACGAGCCTCGCCGTGGCGCTCGCCGACCTGGCGCCCGAGGGGCGGGTCGACGTCGTCTTTCTGGATGAGGCGAACGATGTCCTGCGCCAGCGCGTCATGGAGACCGGCCGGGTCCTGATCTGCCGCGACCGGGACGCCTGGATCGAGCTGCGGGTCCGTACGATGCGGGTGTGGGTGAGGGACCTGATGCAGCGGGCCCAACGCCGCCGTCTGGAAGGAGGTCTGCCCAGTGGTCGATCGGGAACGGCTGTCGAGTCGCTTAGACGCCTTGGAAAGCTATCTCGCTGAGCTGCGCGCCTTCCGCGCCGTGAGACTGATCCTGGACGTCAACGGCTACTTCCAGTAGGCCGGGAAGCGGTGAAGCGAGCTTGTCAGCCAGGCAGGACCTTCATAGACTCCTGATGACTGAGCCGCCCGAGGAGGGAGATCGCATGAGGGGACTGCCGCAACCCGGTGAAGCCGCGCCGTATTACTCCAAATATATCGATCGGGTCCAGAGCGACGACGTCGTCGGCGTGCTCGAAGCCCAGTTGGACGAGACCCTCGCGTTCCTGCAGGGCATCGACGAGGAGACGTCTCGTCACCGCTACGCACCGGACAAATGGAGCATCCGCCAGCTGCTCAACCACGTCAGCGATACCGAGCGGGTGTTCCTGTTCCGCGCCTTCTGGTTCGCCCGCGGTTTCGACAGCCCGCTGCCGAGCTACAACGATGAAGACTGCGCGAGGGCGGCCCGGGCCGACGAGGTCTCCTGGGCCCGGCATATCGAGGATTTTCAAGGCGTCCGCCTGTCGACTCTGAGCTTCTTCCGCAATCTGCCCGAAGAAGCCTGGATGCGGAGAGGCATCGCCAGCGACAATCCCTTCACCGTGAGAGCCCTGGCCTACATCGCGGCCGGACACACCGCGCATCACGCGGCGATCATCCGGGAGAGGTATATGGAACCCCCCGCTGGACACGCCTCCGCCTTCCGCTCGTAACCCCTGCTGCGAATCAGGAGGGTTCCGATGTCGACACGCGAGTTCTTCGTCCAACGGTTCAAAGCCGAGCGCCGCGCGTTCGTGAACGTCATCCGCGCTCTTCCCGGCGACAGGCTCGATTACAAGCCGCACGAGCGCAACAGCTCGGCGGGCGAGATCGCCTGGTTCCTGGTTATCGAGCTGCGTGCCTTGGTGCAGATGCTGGACACGGGAGAGATGCACTGGACCCAGGAGCCGAGTCCGAATTCCACCGACGCGATCACCGCGGAGTACGCGGCCGCCGCGGACGCCATGGAGAAGGCGCTGGCCTCGGCCGACGACGCGAAGTGG
This sequence comes from Thermoanaerobaculia bacterium, assembly GCA_046714475.1. Lineage (GTDB taxonomy): Bacteria > Acidobacteriota > Thermoanaerobaculia > Multivoradales > UBA5704 > DASPJI01. The sequence goes on along the minus strand of JBKKAU010000105.1, from coordinate 20,651 downwards.
GAACAGGACTGCGGCATGTACGTCGGCGGCAAGCTCTTCAAGACGGCGCCGATCGGCGAGACCGCCTGGGACTTCCTGTTCGACGCCATCCACCATCGCGGCCAGCTCACCGCCTACCTTCGTCCGATGGGCGGGAAAGTCCCGTCGACGTACGGACCCACGGCGGACGAGGCCGGCTGACGATCGCCGTAGAAAAGCACTCCCCCCTGCCGAGAGAGACGCCACACCACCGGCCAGGGCTCCAAGGACATGGGCTCAACGCTTTTCACCTTTCACGACGAGCAGTACGAGACTCGGTTGTTCGTGAAGGCGCTCAGTGCAAGGACCGCGACCTAACGCTCGGATGCTGCGTTCCATAAGGGCTCAAGACGTGTTCAAGGATCATCGAGGCTTCAAGATCGTCTGTATCGTACCGCTTCTCGGAGCCATGGCGCTCGCGGGAGGCTGCGCCTCCGGGAAAGTGCTGAAAGCTCCTCCGAACGGCAGAATGCCCGTCGCTGTCGAAAGTCTCGACGAAGGCCGTATCCGGCTCAAGAAGGCAGGCCGGAAGCTGGTCGTAGACCTTTCTCCGGAGATCTCGGGCTGCACTGGTCGCGTCTACGATCTCACGGTCAAAGAGGAGTGGGAGGCCAGGGTTGGTTTCGAGATCGTGGATGAGACGGAGAAAGCGGGCTATACCTATATCGTCCTCCTGGCCACGGCTCCGCCGAACTGCAATGTTCAAGGCCATTGCGGCACCGCGGAGCCGGACTCCACGCTCATCTGGCTGAAGCTGGCAGAGGATCTTTCGCTGGCCGGCACGCAGTCGTTTGCCATTGAAAACTGTCGAGCCGTCCGGTTTGTCAAGAGAGAGGACGACAGCTACGAAGCGGTCCAGGCAAAGGATCTGTCCTGGACCAACGACATTTTGCAGGTTGACTTCGAGGAGGAGTACTCGGAACCGTCGACCTGGCGTCTCACCTATGATCGACGGGAACCCGAGTTGGGCCTTCAGAAGGCTCAGGTGAGGATTTCCTTGGCCGGCAACTCGACGCCGCGGGTGGGCCAGTCCCTCGCGAGGGAGGTACTATAGGCATGAACGTTGTGCGGCTCACGCTCTGTCTCACGCTGCTCCTGGTGTCGCTGTCGTGCGCTACGACAGGACCTGCAAATCGCGAGGCGGATACTCGGGAGCTCCTGAGGCTCCACGAGGAGGCCCTCCGCGCTCACCTTGAAAGCGATGTCGAGCTTCTCTTCGAGGCCGAAGGAGAGGAGTATGTCATCGCCAGTCGCGGCGAGGTGACGACTCCAGACACGGAAGAGCGCAAAGAGTTCCTCGGGCCGTACCTCCGGCAGACTCGCTTCTCAACCTATCGAGACATTGTCTCGCCCATCGTAAAAGTCTCGGCCGACGGGTCGCTGGGTTGGGTGATCGCGCAGATCGAGGCTCGCGGCGAACACACCGCGGCGGATGGCGCCGTCCAGCGGCTTGAGTTTGTCAGCGCCTGGATTGAGCTCTATGAGAAGCGGAAGGGCCGCTGGTTGCGCGTGGGCAACGTCTCGAACTTCAAGCCGGGTGGGTAATTCCGTCTGCTGTGGGATCGGGCAAGGGCACATTGGGATTTGGAGAATCTCGGCCGTCCCATTGGCCGCGGAGTTAAGATCATGGAAAGCATGGAAGACGCGCGCCGTGAGACCCGCTTTGTTGTCGGGCTTGCTCTTCTCGCACCGATTGTCTTTGTCATTCACGTTATCGAGGAGGCGCCTGCGTTCGCCCGTGGTTCAACAGTATTGTCGAGCCGGACATCTCTGAGCCTCTGTTTCTCACGGTCAACGCTGTAGCCTTTCTCGTCACTGCAGCTCTCAGCGGCGCCTTGGCCGCGACTCGCACGCCTGCCATCGCGGTGGTCGATCTCGCGTGGCTTGGGTTCTTGATGTTTGCCAATGCGCTGTTTCATCTAACCGCGACGGTGGTGCATCATCGGTATTCGCCTGGTACGATCACGGCTGCCTGCCTTTATCTGCCGTATTTCGCGCTCTTGTTCGCGGTCGTACTGAGGCGGTTGCGTGTTTCCTGGGGCGCGGCTCTTTTCGCTACAGCGTTGGGTTCGCTGCCCATGGCCGTGCATGGCTACCTCATCGTGTTCCGCGGATCTCGGCTGTTCTAATGGCGGCTCAAGGCGCGGCCTGGACCGGCAGCTCGATGCCTTGGGCGAGCCAGTCGAGCGACAGCCAGGGTGGCGGAGCATCGAAGTCGTAATCGCCCACGATGAGGACCGGCGTGCCCGAGGCGGGCACCGCCCGGCGGCGGTCGTCGAACGACCATCCCTTCCCCCAACCGTAGAGCCAGATCGCGTCGCGCTCCAGGAGTCGGACGCAGGCGTGGCTGGCCGGCCGGCCCGGCAGCTCGAGCTGGTGGAACGCCAGACCGCGCCCGGCGTGGAAGTTGAAGTACCAGGGCATGTACCAGTCCGGGTTGTCGGTGCTGTGCCGACCCTTGCTGCGCCAGTTGAGGTGGAAGAGCCCGGACGGAGTCGGGCGCGACTTCCGCCCCGAGCTGATCGGTCCCCACCGCACCAGGCGCCCGTTCTCGTAGCCGCCGAAGGTCTGCGATGTCTGATCGACGACCAGCGCCTTGGGGTGCGGCTCGGCCCAGGCCAAGGTCAGGGGGAGAGGGCTGTAGAGCAACTCGTCCGCGAGCCAATCGGTAGGGACGATCACGGTCGCGGCGCGAGCCAGATGCGGGACGTCGCGCCGGTTGAGCTTTTCGAGCAGGGCCGACTGCTCGGGCGTGAAGCGCTCCCGAGCCCTTTGGCGCCACCGGGGACGGTGACCGACTCATAGCTCCTGTCGCGGGTGGGAGGACCGGCGGGGAGGAGGGGAGCCGCCTCGACCGGGGGTACCGGGGGCGGCGCGGCTTCCGGAGGTGGCGGAAGCGGGTCCGGCGGAAGCTGCCCCGGACCGCCCGAGGCCAGAAGGGCTCCGGCGAGCCCGATGCAGATCGTAAAAGCAGAAACCTTCCCCAAACCCATGTGAGCGACCTCCCGGTAGAGCGCGAGACTCTATCCTGGAGAGTGGGTGAGGGGAAGGTTCCGTTTCACGCGGCCTGGGCGGAACTGAGCGTCTTCTTCCCTGTGCTAGCATCCGGCCGGTGAGATCCACAGGGTTTCCGATCCTTTTCCGCAAGACCGTCCACAAGATTTCCGCAGGGCGTGCGCGGAGGCGCGCATGAAGGTCGCCGTGCTCGGCGGCGGGCCGGCGGGGCTGTACTTCGCCCTTCTCATGAAGAAGGCGGACCCGTCGCATCAGGTCACGCTCCTGGAGAGGAACGCTCCGGACGCCACCTTCGGATGGGGGGTGGTCTTCTCGGACCAGACGCTCGGCAATTTCAAGACCGCCGATCCGGAGACGTTCCAGGAGATCTCCGACAACTTCGCCCGCTGGGACGACATCGACATCCACTTCAAGGGCCGGACCATCACCTCGGGCGGCCACGGTTTCGCCGGCATCGCCCGGGTCAAGCTCCTGGAGATCCTGCAGAACCGCGCCGCGGAGCTGGGCGTCGATCTCCGCTTCGGATACGAATTCCGCGACGACTCGGACCTGGCCCCCCTGGGGCTTGGCGACGCCGATCTGCCTGATCTCATCGTGGCCGCCGACGGGGTCAACAGCACGATCCGCAGGAAGTACGCCGATCACTTCCAGCCCGCCCTCGACGTGCGCAAGGCCCGGTTCGTCTGGCTCGGCACCACCAAGCTGTTCGACGCCTTCACCTTCATCTTCATCGAGAACGAGCACGGCGTCTTCCAGGTCCACGCCTACCGGTTCAGCGACAGCCTGTCGGCCTTCATCGTCGAGTGCGATGAACCGTCGTGGAGGAACGCCGGGTTCGACCGGCTGGACATCGACGGCACGCTCGCGGCTTGCGAGGAGATGTTCGGCCCCTGGCTGGGCGGCCACCGGTTGCTCGCCAACATCCCGCCGCACCAGCGCGCGGCGCCGTGGGTGAGCTTCACCCGCGTCCATTGCGCGCGCTGGTGGCACGGCAACGTCGTGCTGATCGGCGACGCCGCCCATACCGCGCACTTTTCGATCGGCTCGGGGACCAAGCTGGCGATGGAGGACGCCATCGCCCTCTCGCGGATCCTCAACCAGGGGCCGCGGCCGGACCTCGCTGCGGCGCTCCAGTCTTATGAGGAGGAGCGACGGACCGAGGCGTTGCGCCTGCAGAACGCGGCGCGCAACTCCATGGAGTGGTTCGAGAACGCCCGGCGCTATGTGCGGCTGGAGCCCGAACAGTTCGCCTACAGCCTGCTCACCAGGAGCCAGCGCGTCAGCCACGAGAACCTGCGGCTGCGCGACCGTGGCTATCTCGAAGGGGTCGAGCGCTGGTTCGCCAGCCGCGCCAGCCGCGAGATGTCCAACGAGCTCGCCAACGAGCGGTCCGACGAGCTCGCTAACGAGCGGTCTGATAAAAACCCGCCTCCCATGTTCACCCCCTTCACCTTGCGGGGGATGACGGTCGAGAACCGCGTCGTCGTCGCGCCCATGGACATGTACAGCGCCGAGGATGGCACGCCCAACGACTTCCACCTGGTGCACCTGGGCTCGCGGGCTCTGGGCGGCGCCGGGCTCCTGTTTACCGAGATGACCTGCGTCTCCCCCGAGGCCCGCATCACCCTCGGCTGCACCGGCATGTATAAGGATGAGCATGTGGAGGCATGGCGCCGGGTGACGGAGCTCGTCCACCGCTGGAGCCGCGCCAGGATCTGCCTCCAACTCGGCCACTCCGGGTCCAAGGGCTCGACGAAGCTGATGTGGGAGGGGACGGACGTGCCGCTCGAAGAGGGGGGCTGGCCGGTGATGGCCGCCTCGGCCCTGCCGTTCCGGCCCGGCATGCCGGCGCCCAGGGAGATGACCCACGCCGACATGGACCGGGTGCGGGAGGACTTCGTACGCGCCGCCCGCATGGGGATCGACGCGGGGTTCGACATGCTGGAGCTCCACTGCGCCCATGGCTATCTGCTCTCCGGGTTCATCACGCCGGTCTCCAACCGGCGCACGGACGAGTACGGCGGGACGCTCGAGAACCGCCTCCGCTTCCCGTTGGAGGTCTTCCGGGCGATGCGCGCGGTCTGGCCGCAGGAGCGGCCGATGTCGGTCCGCATCTCGGCCACCGACTGGATCGAGGGCGGAGTCGACGGCGCCGACGCCGTGGAGATCGCCAAGGCCTTCCACCTCGCCGGCGCGGACATCATCCACGTCTCCGCCGGCCAGACCACGCCGGACGCGAAGCCGGTCTATGGCCGCATGTTCCAGACGCCCTTTTCGGACCGCATCCGCAACGAGACGGGCATCCCGACGATCGCGGTCGGCAACATCACCGAGCCCGACCAGGTGAACTCGATCATCGCCGCCGGCCGCGCCGACCTCTGCGCGCTGGCGCGTCCGCATCTCGCCGACCCGCAGTGGACCCTGCGGGCCGCCGCCCAGCTCGGCTACACCGGCCAGCCCTGGCCGGTGCAGTACCTCTCCGGCAAGCAGCAGCTCGAAAAGAACCTGGAGCGCCAGCGCCAGGCCGAGCTGCTGGGCACCAGCACGATTTAGAAAAAATTTACAAATAGAGCATGCGACAGGGCAGATTTTACTGCCCTTTTGTCCCGTTGTCACGGCGATGTGACACCTTGTACTAGCCAGGTTTGCATAAGTCCGGTGGGTGGAAGGCCGGAAGGAAGGCTGCGAGAGAGGCTAGATGGCGAGATCGGAGTTGACTTCGGTAGGCATCGCTGCCATCGGCAGTTACATCCCGGACGGTGTGGAGACCAGCCGCGAGATGGCTGAGAAGTCCGGCTTTCCGGAGTTCGTGTTCACGGACAGGATCGGCATCCGGCAGAAGTCGATCGCGGCGCCGGAAGAGCACACCAGCGACCTCGGGGTCAAGGCGGCGCTCGACGCCTTGGAGCGGGCGCAGGTCCGCCCCGAGGAGATCGGCCTGGTGCTGTTCTGCGGCTGCGCCTATTACGACTATGGCGTCTGGTCGCCGGCGGCGCGGATCCAGCACCAGATCGGCGCCTCGAACGCGTTCGCCTACGAGGTCAAGAACGGCTGCAACGGCGGCAACCTCGGGTTGCACCTCGCCAGCCGGCACCTGCTCGCGGACCCGGACCTGGAGTACGCGCTGGTGGTCTGCAGCGATCTCTTCTCGCGGCTGGTGAACTACCAGGACGAGAGGCTCATCTCGATGTTCCCCGGCGGCGACGGGGCGACGGCGGCGGTCCTGCGGAAGGGGCATCCCGGCAACCGCATCCTCTCGTACTCGGGGATCTCGGACGGCAGCCTGGTGGACGCGGTGCGCGTGCCCGGCGGCGGTACGCGCCAAGCGGCCGGCGACACCAAGAGCGTCCCCACCGGGCGCGCGAGCTACTGGCAGATCGACGATCCGGAGCGGCTGGCGGCCGTCTTCTCGGACCTCTATCTGAAGAACTACGTGCGGGTGGTGCAGGAGGCGGTGGGAAAGTGCGACCGCTCGGTGCCGGAGATCGATTTCCTGTTCACCAACCAGGTCAAGAAGAGCACCCATGAGGCGATCTTCGCGGCGCTCGGGCTGTCGTCCGAGAAGACGTGCCGCACCATGGAGCTCTACGGTCATCAGGCCTGCTCGGACACCCTGCTCGGCCTCGCCAGGTCGCTGGAGGCGGGGCGGATCGAGGAGGGGCATCTGGTCGTCCTGGCCAGCAGCGGCATCGGCTTTCACTGGGCGGCGACGGTGGTTCAGTACTGAGAAGGGGCGGGTCTCGAATGGCGGACTGGAAGGACGACTACAACGGCTCCGAGGTCGCCATCATCGGCATGGCCTGCCGGTTTCCAGGCGCCCGGGACGCCGAGAGCTTCTGGCGCAACCTGCGCGGCGCCGTCGAGAGCCTGACGCCGCTCTCGGACGAGGAGCTGCTGCGCAACGGGGTCGACCCCACGCTGCTGCGCCGCCCCAACTACGTCAAGGCGGCCCAGGTCGTCGACGACGCCGACCGCTTCGACGCCGGCTTCTTCGGCTACAACGCCCTGGAAGCCCGCCTCATGGACCCGCAGCAGCGGCTCTTCCTCCAGAGTTGCTGGCACGCGATGGAAGACGCGGGGTACGACCCGGCGCGCTGCCGCGAGCGGATCGGCGTCTACGGCGGCTCGAAGACCAACACCTATCTCTACCACCTGGCGTCGAACCCGGAGCTGCTGCGCACCATCGACTTCCTGCAGCTGGTGCTCACCGGCGACCAGGCGCTGCTCAGCACGCGGATCTCCTACAAGCTCAACCTGCGCGGCCCCAGCTACGCGGTGCAGACTGCCTGCTCGTCGTCGCTGGTGGCGGTCCACCTCGCCTGCCAGAGCCTGCTGATCGACGAGTGCCGCATGGCGCTCGCCGGCGGCGTCGCCATCATGGTCCCGGACCGCGCCGGCTACCTCTATGAAGAGGGGAGTATCCTGTCGCCCGACGGCCACTGCCGGCCGTTCGACGCCCAGGCACGGGGGACGGTCTTCGGCTCCGGCGTCGGCGTGATGGTCCTGAAGCGGCTGGAGGACGCTCTCGCCGACGGCGACCCCATCCGGGCGGTGATCCGCGGCTCGGCGACCAACAACGACGGCGCGGACAAGGCGTCGTTCACCGCGCCGAGCGTCGAGGGGCAGACCGCGGTGGTCCTGGAGGCGCTGGCCGCCTCCGGTCTCGACGCCGATTCGATCTCCTATGTCGAGGCGCACGGCACCGGCACGCCGTTGGGCGACCCGATCGAGGTCCTGGCGCTGACCAACGCCTACCGCGCCAGCACCGGCCGGCGCGGCTTCTGCGCCTTGGGCTCGGTCAAGAGCAACCTCGGCCATCTCGACGCCGCGGCCGGCATGGCGAGCCTGATCAAGACGGTGCTCGCCCTGGAGCACGGCGAGATCCCGCCGACCCTCCACTACGAGAAGCCCAACCCGGGGATCGACTTCGCGAGCAGCCCGTTCTACGTCGCGGACCGGCTCGCCGAGTGGCGGTCCGAGGGACCGCGCCGGGCGGGCGTCAGCTCGTTCGGCTTCGGCGGCACCAACGCCCACCTGATCCTGGAAGAGGCGCCGGCGCGCCGGCCGGCCGGTCCGTCGCGGGCCTGGCAGCTCCTGATGCTCTCGGCGCGGACGCCCGAGGCGCTGGACGAGGCCACGGCGCGTCTCGCCGACCACCTGGAGGCCCGCCCGGAGACCGATCTCCCGGACGCCGCATACACGCTGCGCGCCGGCCGCCAGTCGTTCGAGCACCGGAGGATCGCGGTCTGTGGGGACTCCGGTGAGGCGGTCGCGGCGCTGCGCTCGGGCGAGCTGCCGACCGGCGTCCGGCGGAGCGCCGAGCCGGCGGTGGCGTTGCTGTTCAGCGGCCAGGGCTCGCAGCGGGTCGACATGGGGCGGGAGCTCTATGCCGCGGAGCCGGTCTTCCGCCGCGAGATGGACCGTTGCTGCGAAATCCTGCAGCCGCTCCTGGGGCTCGACCTGCGGGAGGTGATCTATCCAGAAGACCGCGAGGCCGTGGCGGCGCGGCTGGAGCGGACGGAGCTGGCGCAGCCGGCGCTGTTCGCCGTGGAGTGGTCGCTGGCGCGGCTCTGGATGGAGTGGGGCGTGCGTCCGCGGGCGCTCGCCGGCCATTCGATCGGCGAGTACGTGGCCGCCTGCCTCGCCGGGGTCTTCGCGCTGGAGGACGCCCTGGCGCTGGTCGCCGAGCGCGGCCGGCTGATGCAGGAGATGCCGGCCGGCGCCATGCTGGCGGTCGCCCTGCCGGCGTCCAAGCTGACCCCCTGCCTGGAGGACGGCCTGTCGCTCGCCGCGGTCAACGGGCCGGCGGACTGCGTGGCGGCCGGGCCGGAAGCGGCGGTGGAGGCCCTGGCGAAGGGTCTGGCGGCCGAGGGGATCAAGATCCGCCGCCTCCACACCTCGCACGCCTTCCACTCGGCCATGATGGACCCGGTGCTGGCGCGCTTCACCGAGCGGGTGCGCCAGGCACGGCTGTCGCCGCCGGAGATCCCTTGCGCCTCGAACCTGACCGGCGGCTGGCTGACGGCCGAGCAGGCGACCGACCCGGGGTACTGGGCGCGCCACCTGCGCGGCACCGTGCGCTTCGCCGACAACGTCGCCGCGCTGCTCGCCGATTGCGGCGTGCTGCTGGAGGTCGGGCCCGGCACGGCGCTCGCGACGCTCGCCCGCCGCCACCCGGCGCGTACGGAGGACCACCTGGTCCTCTCCTCGCTACCGCACCCGGACGACAAGCGTCCCGACGCCGCCTACCTGTTGACCTCGCTCGGCCAGCTCTGGACGGCGGGGGTGACGATCGACTGGGACGCCTTCCAGGCGGGTGAAGAGCGCCGGCGGGTACCGCTGCCGGGCTACCCCTTCGCCCGTGAGCGGCATTGGGTAGATGGGGTGGACGCGCCCGCCCGGGCCGCGGAGCCGGTGCGGGTGACGCTCGACAAGAAGCCCGACGTCGGCGACTGGTTCTACCTGCCGGTTTGGCAGCCGGTGGAGGCGCCGAACGCTGCCGACCTCGCGGGCTCCTGGCTGCTCCTCGCCGACGAGGCGGGGGTGGGGGAGCGGCTCGCCGCGCGGCTGCGTGAAGCCGGCGCCGAGGTCGTCGTCGCACGGCCCGATGAGGCCGACTACGACCGCCTGCTGGACGGCAGGCCCGGACGGATCGTCCACCTGGGGTGTTTGACGGACGGGGAAACCTCTGGAGACGAGTCGCTGCGGCGCGGCTTCTGGAGCCTGCTGTCGCTGTTCCAGGCGCTCGGCCGGCGCGACCTCGCCTCGCCGGTGGGGGTGGTCGTGGTCTCCAACGGCGTCCAGTCCGTGACCGGCCTCGAAGCGCTGGAGCCGGAGAAGGCGGCGCTGCTCGGGCCGTGCAAGGTGGTGGGCAAGGAGTCGGCGACGGTCGGGTGCCGTAGCGTCGACCTCGACGTGACCGCGTCGGAGGTGGCCGGCGACGATGAATGGATCGACCGGCTGCTGGCCGAGGCCGTGGCCGGCGCGGGTCCGGCCGATCCGGCGGTGGCCTGGCGCGGCGGGCGGCGTCTCGTCGAAGCTTTCGAGCCTCTGCGGCGCGACGAGACTATGCCTTTGCGCGAGCAGGGCGTCTACCTGATCACCGGCGGCCTCGGCGGGCTCGGCCTGGTGCTCGCCGAGCGCCTGGCGCGCGACGCGCGCGCCCGTCTGGTGCTCACCGGCCGGCGAGGGTTGACCGCGGAGAGCGAGAGCCGGGTCCGGGCTCTGGAGGAGCTGGGGGCCGAGGGCCTGGCCGTGGCCGCCGACGTCACCGACGAGGCGCGCATGGCCGAGGTGGTCGCCCTCGCCCGCGAGCGGTTTGGCGCGCTCCATGGCGTCATCCACGCGGCGGGCTTGGCGGGCGGCGGCCTGCTCCAGCTCAAGCGGCCCGAGGCCGCGGCGGCGGTGCTCGATCCCAAGGTGCGCGGCGCGCGGGTGCTCGCCCGGGTTTTAGACAACCAACCGCTCGACTTCCTGGTCTTCCTGTCGTCGCTGCAGACCGTGCTGGCCGACTTCGGCCAGGTGGATTACGCCGGCGCCAACGCCTTCCTCGACGCCTTCGCCTGCCAGCTCCGCGCCGCGGGCGTGCCCGCCCTGGCGATCGACTGGGACAACTGGCGCGAGGTCGGCCTGCTCGTCGACTCCGACATGCCGGAGCACCTGCGCGGCTGGCAGGAGGAGCTGCTCGCCAAGGCGATCGCCCCGGAGGAGGGCGCCGAGGCGTTCAGCCGCCTGCTGGGCGCGCCGCAGGCCCGCGTCGCGGTCTCGACCCAGGACCTCCCGGAGCGCATCGAGCTGAGCCGCGGCTTCGCCGCCGGCCGCATCCTCCAGGAGCTGGGGCTCGTCCCGCCGGCGGTGGCGGCGAGGCCGGAACGCCGGGCGGAGCGGGGGGCTGCCGCGGCCCGCCCGAGTGGTGGCGAGCTCGAGCGGCGCATCCGCGAAGTCTGGCAGCGGGTGCTGTCCGTGGGGACGGTCGGGCTCAACGACAACTTCTTCGACCTCGGCGGCAACTCGCTCACCGGCATGCAGCTCATCTCCGAGCTGAACCACGAGCTGGGAGCGGACCTGTCGCCGGTCCACCTCTACGACGCGCCCACCGTGGCGGCGCTGGCGAAACGGCTCGCTCCAACCGAGGCGGACGCGGCCCCCGCGCTGGCGCCAGCCGCCGTGGACACGGGAGACGGCGAGGACGGCTGGGAGATCGCGATCGTCGGCATGGCCGGGCGGTTCCCCGGCGCGGCGGACGTCGACGCCTTCTGGCGCAACCTGCGCGGCGGCGTCGAATCGATCCGTTTCTTCACCGACGAGGAGCTGCTTGCGGCCGGCGTGCCGGCCGGGCAGCTCACCGACCCGCGCTACATCAAGGCACGGGGGGCGGTCGAGGGGATCGAGCTGTTCGACGCCTCGTTCTTCGGCCTCTCGGCGCGCGAGGCCGAGATCATGGACCCGCAGCACCGGCTCTACCTGGAGTGCGCCTGGGAGGCGCTGGAGAACGCGGGCTACGACCCCGAGGCCTTCCCGGGGCCGATCGGCGTCTTCGCCGGCAGCAGCATCAGCAGCTACCTCCAGAACCTCTACGCCGCCCCCGGCGTCATCGACGCGGTCGGCGAGGTCCAGGCGCTGATCAGCAACGAGAAGGACTCGCTGCCGATGCGGGTCTCCTACAAGCTGAACTTGCGAGGACCGAGCCTCGCGGTGCAGACCTACTGCTCGACGTCGCTGGTCGCCGTCCACCTCGCCTGCCGCAGCCTGCTCTCCGGCGAGTGCGAGATGGCCCTGGCGGGCGGCGTGTCGCTGACCCTGCCGCAGGAGAGCGGCTACGTCTACGACGAGGGGAGCTTCACCTCGGGCGACGGCCACGTGCGCGCCTTCGACGCCCGGGCCCAGGGCATGGTCTCGGGCAACGGCCTGGGCGCGGTGGTGTTGAAGCCGTTGCGCCGGGCGCTCGCCGACGGCGACCGCGTCCACGCGGTGATCCGCGGCTCGGCGGTCAACAACGACGGCTCGCTCAAGGTCGGCTATCTGGCGCCGAGCGGCGAGGGGCAGGTGGCGGTGGTGCAGGCGGCGTTGCGCACGGCCCGCTGCCATCCCGATACGATCGGCTACGTCGAGTGCCACGGCACCGCCACGCCGCTCGGCGACCCGGTCGAGGTCAACGCCTTGACGCGCGCCTGGCGGGCCTGGAGCGGCCGTATGGGCGACTGCCCGATCGGCTCGGTCAAGACCAACCTCGGCCACACCGACCGCGCCGCCGGCATCGCCAGCCTGATCAAGACCGCGCTGGCGCTGGAGCACGGCGAGATCCCGGCCAGCCTGCACTTCGAGACGCCGAACCCGCAGATCGACTTCGCGGCGAGCCCGTTCTACGTCAACGCGTCGCTCGTGCCCTGGCCGGCCGGGGATACGCCGCGCCGCGCCGGGGTCAGCGCCATGGGAGTCGGCGGCACCAACGCGCACGTCATCCTGGAGGAGGCGCCGCCGGTGCCGGCGGGGAGCGAGAGCCGCCCATGGCAGCTCCTCGTGCTCTCGGCGCGGACTCCCACCGCCCTGGACACGGCGACGGCGAACCTCGCCGCGCATCTGGGGACCCATCCCGAGACCCCCTTGCCGGACGCCGCTTTCACCCTGCAGACCGGCCGCCGCGGCTTCGCGCAGCGCCGGGCGCTGGTCTGCCGGAGCTCCGACGAGGCGGTGGCCGCCTTGTCGGGCGACGATCCCCGGAAGCTCCTCTCGGGCGTCTCCGGCGACGAGCCGCCGCGCCCCGTCTTCCTCTTCCCCGGCCTCGGCGCGCAGTACGTGGACATGGGGCGCGGCCTCTACCGCTCCGAGCCGGTTTTCCGCGAGGCGCTGGACCGCTGCTGCGAGCTGTTCCTGGCGGCGCTCGGGGTCGACCTGCGCGAGGTGCTCTACCCCCACGGCACCGACATCCAGGAGGGCGAGGAGGCGGCGCCGGAGGGCGCCAAGCCGGTCGACCTGCGGCGCATGCTGCGCAAGGAGAGCGAGCCGGAGGACGGCGCGACCTCCCGCCTCAAGCAGACCTTCCTCAGCCAGCCGGCGGTGTTCGCGGTCGAGTACGCGCTGGCGCGGCTGTGGATGGAGTGGGGCGTCGAGCCCGAGGCGATGGCCGGTTACAGCGTCGGCGAGCTGACCGCGGCCTGCCTGGCCGGCGTGCTCACCCTGGAGGACGCGGCGGCGCTGGTGGCGCGCCGGGCGCAGCTCATCCAGGAGCTGCCGGAAGGCGCGATGACCGCCGTGCCGTTGCCGGAGGAGCGGGTGGCGACGATGCTCCCGGTGATCAGCGCCGACCTGTCGCTCGCCGGGGTCAACGGCCCGCAGCAGACCGTGGTCGCGGGCCCGGCCGCGGCGATCGCCGCCTTCGAGGACCGGCTCGACGACATGGGGATGATCTGCCGCCGGCTGCAGACCACCCACGCCTTTCATTCGAGGATGCTGGAGCCGGCTTTCGGCGCCCTGGTCGAGCTGGTGCGCACCTTCGACCTGCGCCCGCCGCGCATCCCGTACCTGTCCAACGTCACCGGCACCTGGATCACCGCCGAGGAGGCGACCGACCCCACCTACTGGGCGCGGCACATGGTGCGGCCGGTGCGTTTCGCCGAGATCGCGGCCGAGCTGCTCGCCGATCCCGGCCGCGCCTACCTGGAGATCGGCCCCGGGCAGACGCTGACCAGCCTGGTGCTGCAGCACCCCGGCGCCGCGGACGGCCGTACGCCGCTCGCCCTGGCGTCGTTGCGCCATTCGTATGAGACGCACCCCGATCAGGCGTTCCTGCTCCACACGCTCGGCCGCTTCTGGGCGGCGGGCGGGCGGATCGACTGGCAGGGCTTCGGGTCGCGCGAGCGGCGGCTGCGCGTGCCGCTGCCCACCTATCCGTTCGAGCGCCGCCGCTACTGGATCGAGGCCAAGGGCCGTCTGGCGCCGCCGGCCGTCGCCGCTGAAGGCGAGCGCATCATCGCGCCGTCCTGGCGCCGCGCACGGCCTCTGCCCGCGTGGCCGGCTGCGGGCCAGCAGCCCGAGCGGCATATGTGGCTGCTATTCCTCGACCGGCTGGGCGTCGGCGAGCGGCTCGCGGCGCGGCTCCAGGAGCTCGGGCAGGAGGTCATTGGGATCGAGCCCGGGGAGATGTACGCCCGCACCAGCGAGCGCTCGTTCCTGCTCGACCCGCGCGACCCGGTCGGGTACGAGACCCTGCTCGCCAGCGTCGGCGCGGCGCCCGACCGCGTTGTCCACCTCTGGGGGCTGACAAAAGGAGGTGAGGAGGTCGACATCCAAGAGCGCGGCTTCGCCAGCCTGCTGCGACTGGCCGACGCCGCCGCCAGCCTGGGCGAGGCCCGGCCGTGCCGCGTCTGGGTCGTGCTCGATCCGATCCACGACGTGCGCGGCGACGAGGCCTTGCGGCCCGCCGCGGCCACCGTACTGGGGGCCTGCGAGGCCATCGCGCGCTTCTGGCCGGGGCTCGCCTGCCACGTCGTCGACGCCGAAGGAGCGATCGACGCCGGGCGTCTCCTCGCCGAGGCCGGGGCGGACGAGCCCGCGCCGGTGGTCGCCTACCGCAACGGCCAGCGCTGGCTGCCGCTGCCCGAAGACGTCGATACCGTCGAGACGCCGCTCCGTGAGCGCGGCGTCTACCTGATCCCCGGCGGTCTCACCGGCCTCGGCTTCCGCGCCGCCGAGCACCTGGCGCGGCAGAAGGCGTCGCTGGTTCTGGTGGAGCCCGCCGAGCCGGCGGGCGAGGCGCTGGAGCGGCTGCACCAGCTGGTCGATTCCGGCGCCGAGGTGCTGGCGGTGGCCGCCGAGGTCTCCCGCCGCAACGAGATGGAGCTCGCCATCGGCCGTGGCCGCGAACGCTTCGGCGACCTCCACGGCGTCGTCTTCACTGCCGAGCCGGTCCTGGAGTGGGACGAGAGCACCGGTCTGGACGGCCTGATCCGCGAGGTGGAGCGCAAGGCGGCCGGTCTGCGGATCCTCGACGAGCTGCTGCGCGACGGGACCGTTTTCCTGCTGTCGGCGGCGCGCGGCGGCGCGGCGGCGGAGCGGGCGCTCAGCCACCTCTTCGACACCTTCGCGGCCGAGCGGGCGCGTGGGGACCGGGGCGTGCGCTGGCTGCGCCGCAGCCTCGACCGGCTGCACGGCGACCACGAGACCGAGACGGCCCGGCTCCTGCCGCGGCTCTTCGCCCTGGACGCGCCGTGGGCGGTGGTCGAGCCGCCGGCACTAAACGCCGAGGCCGCCTCGTCCGTACAAGAAGAGCAGAAGGGTATGGAGTCCGATCCCGGTTATGTGGCGCCGCGCAACGGCCTGGAAGGCCGGATCGCCGCGATCTGGCAGGAGCTGCTGCGCCGGCCGCGCATCGGCGTCCACGACAACTTCCTGGAGATCGGCGGCGATTCGCTGCTGGCCTACCGGCTGATCTCGCGCCTGCGCGACGAGGTCGGGGTCGACCTGCCGGTGCGCCTGTTCTTCCAGGGCTCTACCGTGGCCGAGCTGGCCCAGGCGGTGGAGCGTGTCCAGGGCGAGGTGACCGAGAGCGCATCCGCGGCGCCCGGGGTGACGGCGGAGATGGACGAAGAGGCCCTGGAGCTGCTCCGTATGCTCGAAGGGCTCTCGGACGAGCAGGTGGCGATGGAGCTGGAGAGCCGGAGGAGCGACGGATGAGCATCGAGAGCCTCACCAAGAACCTGTCCCCCGAACGCCGGGAGTTGCTGCAGCTCCTGCTCCAGGAGAAGGCGAAGAAGGCCGCCGAGGCGGAGAGGCGCGCGCCTGCGCGTCAGTCCATCGCCCGCCGCGACCGGAGCGCGCCGGCGCCGCTGTCGCTCGCCCAGGAGCGGCTCTGGTTCCTCGACCAGCTCAACCCCGGCAACCCCGCGTACAACGTCCCGGCCGTGGTGCGCCTGACCGGCCGGCTCGACGTCGCCGTGCTGGCCCGCGCCTACAACGAGGTGGCGCGGCGGCACGAGATCCTGGGCGCCCGTTTCCTCGCCGGCCAGGGGCGGCCGGTCCAGGAGATCGTCTCCGACCTCGTCCTGCCTCTGCCGATCGTCGACCTGCGCCTGCTGCCGGAGGCCGAGCGCCGCCGCCGTATCGAGAAGATCGCCGCGGTCTCCACCCGCGAGCCGTTCGACTTGAGCCGCGGCCCGATGCTGCGCATGGTGCTGCTCCGCCTCGCCGAGGGGGAGCACATCGGCCTGCTGACCATCCATCACATCGTCAGCGACCAGTGGTCGATCAACATCATGGTGCAGGAGCTGGGTCTGCTCTACGGGGCTTTCCTCTCCGGCCGGCCTTCGCCACTGCCCGTGCCCGAGATCCAGTACGCCGACTTCGCCGCCTGGCAGCGCGAATGGTTGCGCGAGGCCGCCCTGGAGAAGGACATCGGGTTCTGGAAGCACGCCCTCGCCGGCGCGCCCGGAGCGCTCGACCTGCCCACCGACCGGCCGCGCCCGCCGGTCCAGAGCTTCTGGGGGGCCAAGCAGTTCGTCACCTTCCCCAAGGCGCTGGTGGCCGACTTGAAGAGCCTCGGCCGGCGCGAGGCGGCGTCCTTCTTCATGACTCTCCTCGCCGCCCTCTACGCGCTGCTGTCGCGCACCACGGGGCAGGACGACATCGTGGTCGGCACGCCGGTCGCCAACCGCAACCGGCCGGAGCTGGAAGGGGTCGTCGGGCCGCTGCTCAACACCCTCCTCCTGCGCGGCGACCTGGCGGGCAACCCGACCTTCCGCGGCCTGCTGGCGCGGGTGCGCGAGATGACGGTCGAGGCCTTCCAGCACCAGGACCTGCCGTTCGAGAGGCTGCTGGAGGAGCTGCAGCCGGAGCGGACCATGAGCCGCAACCCGCTCTTCCAGGTCACCTTCGTGCTGCAGACCGCGCCGCGCAGCGACCTCCAGGCGCCGGGGCTGACCTTTTCGCCGTTCGACGTCGACGCCGGCACGGTGCAGCTCGACCTGACGCTGCAGCTCGGCGAAACCGCCGACGGGCTGGCCGGCTGGCTGGAGTACGACACCGACCTCTTCCACGCCTCGACGGTGGCGCGCCAGGTCGCCCACTACCACAATCTCCTGGAGGCGGTGGCTCACAACCCCGACCTGCGGCTGCGCGAGCTGCCGCTGCTCTCGGAGCCCGAGCTGCACCAGGTGACGGCGGGCTGGAACGACACCGACGCGGGCTACGAGCGCGGCGTCACCATGCACCGCCTGTTCGAGCGCCAGGTGGAGAGGGCGCCGGACGCGACCGCCGCCGAATTCGGCGCGGACCGTCTGAGCGTCACCTATGCCGAGCTGAACCGGCGCGCCAACCGGCTGGCCCATCACCTCATCGGCCTGGGCGTCGGCCATGGAGCGCCGGTGGGTCTCCACCTCGGCCGCGGGCTGCACGACCTGGTCGCGCTGTTCGGCGTCCTAAAGGCCGGGGGCGCCTACGTGCCGATCGACGTCGGCCAGCCGGTCGCCCGTATCGAGGCGATCGTCCGCGCCGCCGGCATCACCTGCCTGGTCACCGAGAGCGCCCGCGCCGGGACAGTCGAAGAGCTCGGCGGGCTGCTGCGCGACGTGGTCTGGATGGACGCGACGAACACGTCGCAGTACCTGGAGCCGGACCTGTCGGCGTACCCTGAGACCGATCCGCCGCCGCGGGCCGACTCCGAGACGCTCGCCTACGTGATCTTCACCTCCGGCTCGACCGGTACGCCCAAGGGCGTCATGGTGCGCCACCGCCCGGTCGCCAACCTGATCGAGTGGATCAACCGCACGTTCGGCGTGGGGCCGGACGACCGGGTGCTGTTCATCACCGCGCTGTCGTTCGACCTCTCGGTCTACGACGTGTTCGGCCTCCTGGCGGCCGGCGGCACGGTCCGCATGGCGTCGGAGGACGAGCTGCGCGAGCCCGAGGCGCTGGTGCGCATCCTGGTCGAGGAGCCGGTCACCTTCTGGGACTCGGCGCCCGCGGCGCTGCAGCAGCTCGTGCCCTTCCTGCCCACCGCGCCGGTGGCGGGGAGCCGGCTGCGGCTGGTCTTCCAGAGCGGCGACTGGATCCCGGTAACGCTGCCCGACCGGGTGCGGACCGCGTTTCCCGGCGCGCGGGTGATCAGCCTCGGCGGCGCCACGGAGGCGACCGTCTGGTCCAACTGGTTCCCGGTGCGCGAGGTGCCGCGCTGGTGGGTGAGCATCCCCTACGGCCGGCCGATCCAGAATGCCCGCTACTACGTGCTCGACGCCGAGCTGCGGCCGCTGCCCCTCGGCGCCGCGGGCGACCTCTACATCGGCGGCGAGTGCCTGTCGTCCGGCTATCTCGGCCGGCCGGACGGCACCGCCGACCAGTACGTGCCCGACCCGTTCCACGCCGAGCCCGGCACGCGCCTCTACAAGACCGGCGACCAGGCCCGCTTCTGGCCGGACGGCAACCTGGAGTTCCTCGGCCGGCGCGACCACCAGGTCAAGATCCGCGGCTACCGCATCGAGCTGGGGGAGATCCAGTCGGCGCTCGCCCAGCACCCGGCGGTGCGCGAGGCCGCGGTTCTGGCGCGCGAAGGGGCGGGCGGCGACAAGCGGCTGGTCGCCTGGTTCGCGCCGCGCGATGGCCGCCATGGCTCCGATGGCGAGGCGCTGGCCGCCCCGGCGCTGCGCGCCTGGCTGCAGTCGCGGCTGCCCGAGTACATGGTGCCCTCCGCCTTCGTGCGGGTCGACGCCCTGCCGGTGACGCCCAACGGCAAGCTCGACCGCAAGGCCTTGCCGGCTCCCGAGGACCAACGCGCCGAGTCCGCGGATGCCGGAGTCGCGCCGCGCACTCCGGCCGAGGAGGTGCTCGCCGCCATCTGGGCCGAGGTCCTGGAGGTCGACAGGGTCGGCGTGCTCGACAACCTGTTCGAGCTGGGCGCGCACTCGCTGCTCGCCACCCAGGTGGTGTCGCGGATCCGCGAATCGCTGGGCGTCGAGGTGCCGCTGCGCACGCTGTTCGAGGAGCCGACGGTCGCCGGCCAGGCCGAGCGGGTGGCGACGGCTCGCGCGGCCGTCGAAGGGGTGCAGCTGCCGCCGGTGGCACGGGTGCCGCGGGATGGAAAGCTGCCGCTCTCCTTCACCCAGGAGCGCATGTGGTTCCTGCAGCAGATGACGCCGACGATGTCGGCCTACAACGCGCCCGGCGCCGTGCTCCTGGAAGGGGATGTCGACCCGGTCGCCATGGAGCTCGCGGTGCGCGAGATCCTCTGCCGGCATGAAGTCTTCCGCACCTCCTATCCGGCGGTCCACGGCGAGCCCTCGCAGGTGATCGCGGATGAGGTGCCGTTCGACCTGCCGGTGCTCGACCTCCGGGCGCTGCCCGAGGCCGACCGGCGCCGGCGGTCGCTGGAAGTGGTGGCGCGCGAGGCCCGGCGGCCGTTCGACCTGGCGCGCGGGCCGCTGCTGCGCGTCTACCTGATGCGGCTCGCCGAGCGCGAGTCGATGCTCGGCGTCGTCACCCATCACGTGGTCTACGACATGTGGGCGCGCGAGGTCTTCATCCGCGAGCTGGGGCAGATCTACGCCGCCTTCGCCGCGGGGCAGCCGTCGCCGCTGGCCGAGCTGCCGGTGCAGTACGCCGACTTCGCGGTCTGGCAGCGCACCTGGATGCAGGGCGAAGGGCTGGAAGGCCAGCTCGCCTACTGGCGCGACAAGCTCGCCGGCGCGCCGCCGGCCTCGGAGCTGCCCGGCGACCGGCCGCGGCCGCCGGTGCAGACCTTCGTCGGCGAGCGTACCTACCTGACCATCGCGCCGGCGCTCGCCGAGGACGTCCAGGCGGTGGCGCGGCGCGAGGGGATGACCGTCTTCATGGTGCTGCTCGCCGGCTTCACAGCGGTGCTCGCCCGCACCCTCGGCCAGGAGCGGATCGTCCTCGGCATGCCGATCGCCAACCGCAACCGCGTCGAGGTCGAGGGCCTCATCGGCTTCTTCGCCAACACCCTGCTCCTCTATACGGACCTGGGGGGCAACCCCTCGTTCCGCGAGGCGCTGGCGCGGGTGCGCGAGACCGCGCTCGGCTCCTACACCCACCAGGACATGCCGTTCGAGTACCTGGTGCAGGAGCTCAAGCCGCCGCGCGACACCAGCCGGACGCCGCTGTTCCAGCTGATGTTCAACTACCTCCAGAACTACGCGCTGCAGCCGATGGAGGTGCCCGGCCTCAAGTTGACCGCGCAAGAGGTGCACAACTCGGGCGTGCCGTTCGACCTCGACTTGAACCTCTGGGCCACCCGGGAGGGGTTCCGCGGCGCCGCCGACTTCAACACCGACCTGTTCGACCGCACGACCATCGTCCGGCTGCTGCGGCGGTTCGAGACGCTGCTCGCGGGGGCGCTCGCCGACCCGGATCAGGCGCTCTCCGAGCTGCCGCTGCTGCCCGAGGCCGAGCGCCACCAGGTGATCCGCGAGTGGAACGACTCCGAAGCCGCGGCGCCGGTGGAGGTCTGTTTCCAGGAGCTGTTCGAGGCGCAAGCCGCGCGCACGCCGGCCGCGGTGGCCGCGGTCTGCGCGGGCGATGAGCTGACCTACGCCGAGCTGAACCGCCGCGCCAACACGGCGGCGTCGGCGCTGGCCGGGCACGGCGTCGGCCCGGGCGTCGTGGTGGCGCTGCTC
>JBKKAU010000104.1:0-7813 GCA_046714475.1 Thermoanaerobaculia bacterium | reverse complement strand
GGCCGGGGGGGGCCGCCGCGCCTGCTCTTCGGACCCGAGCACGGCTACTACGGCATCGAGCAGGACATGATCGCCGCCGAGGGCGGGCGCGACCCGTGGACCGGCGTGCCCGTGGTCTCGCTCTACGGCGACTCCGAGGACACCCTGAAGCCCTGCCCCTGCGCCTTTGCGGGGCTGGACCTCCTGGTGATCGACCTCCAGGACGTCGGCTCGCGCTACTACACCTACGCCGCCACCGCCGTCTGGGCCGCCGAGGCGGCGCTCGCCGCCGGCTGCGAGGTCTGGGTGCTCGACCGGCCCAACCCGCTGGGTCGGGGGATCGAGGGCAACCACCCGGCGCCCGGTTACGAGTCGTTCGTCAGCGCCTTCCTGCTGCCGGCGCGGCACGGCCTGACGCTCGGCGAGCTGGTGGGGCTCGAAGCGCGCCGCCGCGGCTGGAGCGGCACGGTCGAGGTCTGGGAGATGGAGGGCTGGAGCCCCTCCATGCCGTGGGAGGAGACCGGCCTGCCCTGGATCGCCCCGTCGCCCAACATGCCGACGCGGGAGGCGGCGCTGGTCTACCCCGGCGGCTGCCTGGTCGAGGCCACCGAGCTGTCCGAAGGGCGCGGCACCACGCGGCCGTTCCAGCTGACCGGGGCGCCCGGCGTCGATCCCGTGGCCCTCGCCGACCTCCTGAACGGCCGGGGTCTCCCCGGGATCGTCTTCCTCCCCACCTATTTCCGGCCGCAGTTCCAGAAGCACCGCGGCCAGGTCTGCGGCGGCGTCGAGCTGGTGGTGACCGACGCCCGCGCCCTGCGCCCCTACCGCACCGGCGTCGAGCTGCTGTGGGCGGTCCGTGAGGTGGCGCCCCAGGCCTTCGCCTGGCGCGAGGCTCCCTACGAGTTCGTTACCGACCGGCCGGCGATCGACCTGCTGACCGGCGGCCCCGACTGCCGCGAGGCGTTCGACGGCGGCCGGCGCGACCTCCTCGACGACTGGCTCGCGAGCTGGTCCGCCGACGAGCAGCGGTTCCGCGAGGAGTACGAAAGCGTCCTCCTCTATCCTGAGGACGGTGTTTGAAGACGCCGCACCTGCTGCGCGTCGAAGACGGTCCGGAGCGTTTCGCATCGTTGATCGAAGCCGCCCGCGCCGAGGGGCTGCGGATTGGCTGGCTCGACCTCGCGGCTCCTGCTCCCCTTCCTGCTGATCTCGAAGCCGCCGGCGGGCTCGGCGCCCTCCGCGCCGTGGCGGTCGGCGGCGGCCGGAGCGTCGCCGTCAAGCCGCTGCGGGGCGAACCGGTCCTCAAAGACCTGCTGCGCGAGCACTTCCGCGGCTGTGCCCTGGTGCTGGTACGGGGCGAGCTGGCAGCGCCGGTGCTGTGGCCTGACGGGGAGGGCTGGAAGGTCGAGGCGCCGGGCGAGGCCGCGCGGCGGTTCGAGACCGGTAAGCTCGCGGCGGCGTTGCGCAAGCCGCGGCCGTGGGGCCCATAGAATCCTCACCCCCCGGCGGGGGTGAGGATTCGCGCGCAGGCGCCAGGATGTTGCGAACATCCCGCAGGATGCCGTCACTACCTCTCGAGTTTCAACTTTTCCTTGTCGATTCCCGTCAAACACCTTCTTTCGTGAGGTGAGACCCTCTCTGGATGCTGCGAATCACCAGCTGCCTGTCGCCATGGAGCGCCTCTCATCCTCCCCCACTGGCTCCCGGGATGTAAATACAGATCTTTTCGTTGCCAATATCCAGTTTTCTTAGCAGAAAAACTGTCTATTTGTCACCAATATCGAAATATCTGTGACCACTATTTCGGGTCATGTCGCTAATTAGCCGGTACTCGCAGCATCGATCCCGCTCCGAGATCTCCGTCTCCGTTTTTGGAAGGTCCGGCGCCCGGTGAAAGTCGCGAATCCACGTCAACTCTCTCCATCGACGGGAGGATTGGCGACACCGCCGCGGGGCTGGGACGAGAATTGGCCTCCCTTGCCCCCTCCGGAACGATTTGCCACAATGCGGCGTGGTTGGTTGACGCCCGCAGCTATCGATCCATCCCGACTCCCCGAGGTCCCTCTGATGGAAAAGATCCAGTTCTTCCTCCCCGGCCCGACCTATGTCCCCGAGGACGCCCGCCAGGCGATGACGAAGCCCATGGTGGGGCACCGGTCGGCCGGTTTCAAAGACTTCTACGTCAAGATGTCCGAGCGCCTGCCGGCCCTGCTGCGCACCGCCGGCGACGTCATGGTCGCCACCGGCAGCTCGACCCTGATCATGGAGAGCGCGGTGGTCTCCTGCGCCGCCTCGAACGTCCTCAACCTCACCAACGGCGCCTTTTCCGAGCGCTGGCACTCGATTACCAAATCGACCGGCAGGCAGGCCGACAAGCTGTCCGCCCCCTGGGGGCAGACGGTCGATCCGGAGCTGGTGCGCGCCGCCCTGCGCCGCAAGAGGTACGACGCGGTCACCATGGTCCACAACGAGACCTCGACCGGCGTCATGAACCCGATCGCCGACCTCGCCCGCGTCATCCGCGAGGAGAGCGACGCCGCCATCCTGGTCGACACCGTCTCGTCGCTGGGCGGCGCGCCGGTCGAGACCGACGACTGGGGGCTCGACGTGGTGCTCGCCGGCACGCAGAAGGCGATCGCCGTGCCGCCGGGCCTGACCCTGTTCACCCTGTCGGACCGCGCCGCCGAGCGCGCCGCCAAGGTCCCGCACCGCGGCTTCTACACCGACCTGCTGCGCTACCGCGACAAGCACCGCGAGGGCGGCTTCATCACCACGCCCGGCATCCCGCTGCTCTACGCCCTGGACAAGCAGCTCGACCGCATCCTCGCCGAGGGGATGGAGGCGCGCTGGGAGCGCCATCGCCAGCTCGAGCGGCGCACCGAGGAGTGGGCCGCCGCCCGCGGCTGCGAGTACGCCTCGGCGCCCGACGCGCGCTCGCTGACGGTGAGCTGCCTCAAACCCCCGGCCGGCGTCGACCCGCAGAAGATCGTCAAGGGGCTCGGCGCGCGCGGGTGGACGATCGGCGGCGGCTACGGCGACTGGAAGCCCACCACCTTCCGCATCGGCCACATGGGCGAGGTGCGGATGTCCGACCTCGAAGCGCTGTTCGTCGAGATCGACGAGGTGCTCGGCGAGCTGGCGGTGGCCGCTTGAGAGGTCGCGCATGCACCGCATCCTGATCGCCGACTCGCTCGACAGGGCGGGTCTCGACCTCCTGGAAGCCTCCGGGGCCGAGGTCCGCCTGCTGCAGAAGGACGAGCGGCCGCGCCTGCCCGAGATCCTCGCCGGCTACGACGCCCTGGTGGTCCGCAGCGCCACCCAGGTGACGGCCGACCTGCTGCGCGCCGGCAAGCGGCTCAAGGTCGTGGGCCGCGCCGGCATCGGCGTCGACAACGTCGACGTCGCCGCGGCCACCGAATTGGGCATCCTGGTGGTCAACGCCCCCACCGCCAACCTGATGTCGGCGACCGAGCACACCCTGGCGCTGCTGCTGGCCCTGGCGCGCAAGGTGCCGGCGGCCGACGCCTCCACCAAGGCGGGCGGCTGGGACCGCAAGATCCTCGGCGTCGAGCTGCAGGGCAAGACCCTGGGGGTCATCGGTTTCGGCCGCATCGGCCAGCGCGTCGCGGCGCGCGCCCGCGGCTTCGAGATGGAGGTGGTCGCCTACGACCCCTTCCTCGACCCGGCGGCGGCGCGGCGGCTGGAGGTCGAGCTGCTGCCGCTCGACGAGCTGCTGCGGCGCTCGGACGTGGTGACCCTCCATACGCCGCTCACCCGCGAGACCCGCGGCCTCCTCTCCCGCTCCTGTCTTGCACTGATGAAGCGCGGCGCGCTGCTGGTCAACTGCCGGCGCGGCGGGCTGGTGGACGAGGAGGCGCTGCTCGCGGCGCTCGACGCCGGGGAGCTGGCCGGCGCCGCGCTCGACGTCTTCGCCGAGGAGCCGCCGCGCGACCTGCGGCTGATCCAGCATCCGAACGTCGTGGCGACGCCGCACATCGGCGCGCAGACCCGCGAGGCGCAGGTGCGGATCTCGACCGAGACCGCCGAGATGCTGCTCGCCGCCCTCGGCGGCTCGCTCGCCGTGGCCGCCGTGAACCTGCCCTTCCGCGCCACCGGCGGCCGGGTCGAGCCGTACCTCGCCCTGGGCGAGACCCTGGGGAGGATGGCCGGGGCGCTGCTGGACGCGCCGGCGCAACGGCTGCAGGTGGACCTCTGGGGCGTCGACGAGCCGCTGCGGCTGCCGGTCTCGGTCGCGGCGCTCAAGGGGGTGCTCACGCCGTTCCTGGGCGAGGGGGTCAACTACGTCAACGCCGAACGGCTGGCCGAGAGCCGCGGCATCGAGGTCGTGCGTTCGACCCACAGCGCGTCGGGCGACTACCCGCAGCTGGTCGGGGTGAAGCTCTCGGGAGGAGGCCGGACCGTCGAGCTGGACGGTACCCTGTTCAACGAGCGCGACCCGCGGGTGGTGCGCTTCGGCGGCTTCCGCCTGGAGTTCCGTCCGCAGGGGCGGCTGCTGGTGATCGAGAACCTCGACGCCCCCGGGGTGGTGGGCAAGATCGGCACCCTCCTGGCCGGCGCCGGGATCAACATCGCCGACATCCACCTGGCGCGGCGGCAGGGGGGCAGGGAGGCGTTGGCGGTGCTGCGGCTCGACCAGGATCCCGGCGACGAGCTGCTCGCCCGCCTGACCGCCCAGCCCGAGATCCAGAGCGCCCGGCGGATCGACGTCGGGAAGACGGGTCCGAGGCTTGCAGAATCAATGTAGGGGAGGGGCTTGCCCCCTCCCGGGCGGGGACGAGCCCCGCCCCTACACAGACTTCACGGGAGATCTCCCATGGCAAAGGTAGGCGTCATCTTCGGAGGCCGGAGCGTCGAGCACCGGGTCTCAGTCGTCTCGGCCCGCACGGTGGCGAGAGGGTTGCGCGAGGCGGGGCACGAGGTCGTGCCCCTCGGCATCGCGCAGGACGGCTGCTGGATCGCGCCGCGGGACGCGGCGCCGGTGCTCGACGGCAAGCGCGACGCCATCGAGGCGGTCGGCCAGCCGGTCGCGCCCACCCTGCGGCACCTGGTCGACTCGGGCGTCGAGGCGCTGTTCCCGATCGTCCACGGCACCTGGGGCGAGGACGGCACCCTCCAGGGCCTCTGCGAGATGCTCGACCTCCCCTATGTCGGGCCGGGGGTGACCGCCAGCGCCCTCGCCATGGACAAGCTGCTCTTCAAACGCCAGATGGACGCCGCCGGCGTGCCGGTCGTCGAGTACGAGGCGGTGAACCGCCGCGACTTCGAGGCCGATCCCCAGGCGTTCCTCTCCCGGCTCGACCGGCTGCCGCTGCCGCTGTTCGCCAAGCCGAGCGTCGGCGGGTCGAGCGTCGGGGTGAAGAAGGTCGACAGCCGCTCCTGCCAGGAGACCTCGGTGCGCTTCGCCCTGCAGTTCGACGACACGGTGATCGTCGAGCGCGGGGTCAAAGGCCGCGAGCTGGAGTGCGCCGTCCTCGGCTATGGCCGGCTGGAGGCCTCCTGCGTCGGCGAGATCGTCCCCGGCAACGACTTCTACGACTACGCCGACAAGTACCTCCAGGACACCGCCCAGCT
Source organism: Thermoanaerobaculia bacterium (assembly GCA_046714475.1). Classification (GTDB taxonomy): domain Bacteria; phylum Acidobacteriota; class Thermoanaerobaculia; order Multivoradales; family UBA5704; genus DASPJI01. Next base: position 2,242 of record JBKKAU010000104.1, on the reverse strand, counting down.
CATCGCCCCGGCCGAGCTCCCGCCCGCGGTGGCCGACCGGCTGCGCGAGCTGGCGGTCCGCGCCTTCGCCGCCATCGGCGGCGTCGGCCTCGCCCGCGTCGACTTCCTTTTCGAAGGGGAGGATGGGGTCTACGTCAACGAGGTCAACACCCTGCCCGGCTTCACCAGCATCTCCATGTACCCGCGCCTGTGGGAGCTGTCGGGCGTGCCGCTGCCGCAGCTCGTCGACCGCCTGGTCCAGATCGCCCTGGAGCGCCACCGCGACCGGCACCGCCTGGACGCGGGGATCAAAGAGTTCCTGTCGGAGCTGGAGCGGAGCTAGCTCGTCCCGGTCTCGCTATGCGGGCTGTCGACCGGCTTGGACTCGGGGGACGACCTCTGGCGCAGGTAGACCGAGAAGAACACCATCGCCCAGATCGCCAGGAACTCGCTCTGCCAGTTCTGCAGCGACTCGAACCAGAAGCGCGGTTCCCCCAGGTACTCCAGGGTGGTGACCGGCTCGCCGCCGTGCAGCGCCTCCTCCTCGCTGTACTCCTTGGCGCCGCTCACGGCGTGTAGCCAGAAGGTGACCAGGAAGAGCAACAGGAAGGCCAGCGAGAGGGAGTTCTCGTAAATCTTGAGGATGAAGCCGCCCTGGCGGACCGGCCAGGGGGCGTCGGGGTTGTCCTTGGACTTTTTCGGGTCCCGGTCCACCTCGCTGGGCTTGTCCGGGTCCTTGGACTCCGCCGAGCCTCTCTGGAAGAGGAAGGCGGTCAGGACCACATAGATGAACATCTGGAGGAACTCGGACTCCCAGTTCTCCGTCGTCGCCTCCCAGAAGTGGCTGCTCTTCAGGTACTGAGTGAAGGGAACCGTGTCCTGGCCATGGTCCAGCAGGTCCTGGTTGTGCTCGCGATGCCCGGCGACGCTCTGACCGATGATGAAGGTGGCGAAGAATAAAACGAAGGTGACGAGAGACAGCCCGTTGTCGCGCAGGAATTTCCGCATCTTTGCTCTCCTTGCCCACGACTACACCGCGGCAGTGGGTATAGCAAAGGAGATGCCAAAAGTTGCGGATTAAGGGAATTCAGCCGCCCAGAGGGGTTACTTCGACCTTGGCGGAGCCGGCGGGGAGCATGCCGATCTCCCGTGCCGCGGCGCGGGAGAGGTCGATCATGCGGTGCCCCGAGAACGGGCCGCGGTCGTTGATGCGGACGACCACCGTGCGGCCGTTGTCGAGGTTCACGACCTGGGCGCGGGTGCCGAGCGGCAGCGTGGGATGGGCGGCCGTCAGGTCGTCCATGTCGAACGGCTCGCCGCTCGCGGTGGGGCGGCCGTGGAGCTCGGCGCCGTACCAGGAGGCGACGCCGCGGACGGAGTCGCCCCTTTCGACCTCCCGCGGGGCCGTGGGTTCGACGGCCTGGGCCGCGGCGATCTGGTAAGGTTCGGGGCCGGTGATCACCAGGCCCATGTAGGCGGCCAGCAGGACCGCCGGTACCGCCCAGACGGGGAGCCTCGGGGACGCCGGGGTGTTCTCAAAGGTGCGGACGGAGTATCTTTTCATCACGGGACGTCACCTCCCGGTACAGAGTCGGCCTGTAGGTTTCAAAAGGACAGAACAAGACGAGGGACTTCGGGATTCCCGATACGGGAACCGGAGCCCGGCGAGGAATTTGCTTCTACGAGCAAAGCGTATGGATATCTCGGGAGCTGAGACATGAACGGGCGGGTGGAGCGAACCTTACGGGTCCTGGTCCTCGACGACAACCTGGACGACCGGCTGCTGGTCCTGCGGGCTCTGAACCGCGAGATGCCGGACCTGCAAGTCGAGGAGGTCGTCGACGCCGCGGGGCTGGAGAAGGCCCTCGACGCCGGCGGCTTCGACGCCGTGATCACCGACTTCCAGATGCACTGGACCGACGGCCTGACCGTGCTGCGCCTCGTCAAGGAGCGCTACCCCCTCTGCCCGGTGCTGATGTTCACCAATACCGGCACCGAGGAGGTCGCGGTCGAGGCCATGCGGTCGGGCCTGGAGGACTACATCCTCAAGGCGCCGCACCGCTACCTCCGCCTGCCGGCGTCGCTGCGCGCGGCCCTGGATCGGGCCTCCGCCCGGCAGGCCCGCCTGGAGTGGGAGCGCGAGCGGGAGGCCCAACTCGCCCGCGAGCGCGAGGCCCGCGCCGCCGCCGAGGCGGCGAGCGCCATGAAAGACGAGTTCATGGCGGTCCTCTCCCACGAGCTGCGCACGCCGCTCAACGCCATC
>JBKKAU010000103.1:0-15144 GCA_046714475.1 Thermoanaerobaculia bacterium | reverse complement strand
CTCGACCGCCGCGAGGTCCAGCGCTTCGTCGCCACGGCCTTCGACCTGGCGCTCGACGCCCGGCTGCTGCTGGCCCCCGAGGACGTGGCCTACCTGGTGAACGATCCGCCGAGGGACTGGAACGAGGAGGACCGGCGCCGGGCGGCGTACCTGGTCAAGAGCGGCCTGGTGACCGGCCCGCTCGACCAGCCGCTGGACGACGACGAGATCGAGGGGATGCTCCTGGCGTTGGCCGAGATGCTCCACATCGTGCGCCGTGACGACGTGGCCTACCTCTCGGTCGATGGGCGGCGGCTGACGGTCAAGAACGTACGGGGAGAGACGGAGGAGCGGGCGCTGGACCTGCCGCAGCGGCTGTCGACCTTCCGCCGCCATGGCCAGGAGATCGTCAGCTCCGACCTGGCGCTGGTGACCGGCGACCGGCTGACTCTGTTCTGGCAAGGGGAGCGGCCGATCGCCGCAGTGCAGGAGGTCGACCTCGACGGCGTCGCCTTCGACCGCAGCAGCCCCTACAGCAACTGGACCCGGTTCCGCACCGACTCGCAGCTCGCAACCCAGGTCAACGCCCGCTTCCCGGGGCTCGGCTTCAGCGACCTCGAAGTCCTGTCGCGCGGCGAGTCGGGCCGGGTGGGCAAGATCCGCCTCACCGGAGGGAGCGGCCAGGTCATGGAGGTCGAGGGGCTGGCCATCCGCTGGACGCTCGACGTGCCGGACACGCTGTTCACCGCCAAGCGTCTGGCGCCCAAGGGCCAGGAGGCGGGCTGGCTCTTCACCGGCCGCGGCTTCGGGCACGGCGTGGGGATGTGCCAGGTGGGTTCCTACGGCATGGCGCAGCGCGGCCACTCCTACCGCGAGATCCTCCACCACTACTACACCGGCGTCGAGCTCGGCCGGGTGCGCGGCGACAAGAACGCGGCCTCCGGGGCCGCCGCGGCCCAGCGGTGACGCTCGCCCGCTTCATCGACCACACGCTGCTCCGTCCTGAGGCGACCGAAGGCGAGGTCCGCCGGGTCATTGCCGAGGCGGCGGAGCACAGCTTCGCCTCGGTCTGCATCCCGCCAGTCTACGTCGCCCTGGCCGCCGAAGGACTTGCCGGCACGGAGATCGCGGCCGGCACCGTCGTCGGCTTCCCGCTGGGCTACATGCACCCGGAGGTGCGCCTTGCCGAGTCGCATCGGGCGCTCGCGGATGGAGCCCAAGAGCTCGATACGGTGCTCAACGTCTCCTGGCTCAAGAGCGGGGAAGACGCGCGCGTCCTGGACGACCTCGCTTCCTGGGTCAAGGCGCTCCGGGCCGAGCGGGACGGGCTCGTCCTCAAGGTGATCCTGGAGACCGCGCTCCTCACCGACGAGGAGAAGGTCCGGGGGGCGGGCCTGGTGCTCGCCTCGGGAGCCGACTTCGTCAAGACCTCGACCGGCTTCGCGAAGTCGGGGGCGACCGTCGAGGACGTCGCCCTCCTGTACCGCACCGTGCAAGGCCTGATCGGCGTCAAAGCCTCCGGTGGCATCCGCGACGCCGCCACCGCCCGCGCCATGATCGCGGCGGGCGCCACCCGGCTGGGGACTTCGAGCGGGGTGGCGATCGTGTCTTCTTGAGGATTCACGGGCAGAACGGTGAGGTAGCCCCTCACCGGCTGTGCCGGTACATCAGCTCGATGAGCTCGTCATACATGCCGTCCGCCTCCGGGCCTCCGGCGCGGAGCGCGGTGGTCGCGCAGTGCTTGAGGTGGTTGCGCATCAGCTCGCGACCGACCGAGCGCAGCGCCTCCTGGACCGAGGAGATCTGCGTCAGGATGTCGGCGCAGTAGCGGTCCTCGTCGACCATCTTCTGGAGACCGCGTACTTGGCCCTCGATGCGGCGCAGGCGCTTCAGGTTGCGGTCCTTGATGTCAGGGTCGACCCCGACCGCTTTGCGGACCTGCTCGTTCGGTTCGTTCATGATCCTCCTCAGGCCAGCCGCGCGCGGCGGAGGCGTAGGCTGTTGGCGACGACGGAGACCGAGCTGAACGCCATGGCGGCGCTCGCCAGGATCGGCGACAGCAGCAACCCGAAGGCCGGGTAGAGCACGCCCGCCGCCACCGGGATGCCGATCACGTTGTAGATGAAGGCCCAGAAGAGGTTCTGCTTCATGGTCCGCATGGTGCGCCGGGAGAGCGCGACGGCGTCGGCGACGCTGCGCAGGTCTCCCCGCATCAGCGTCACGTCGCTCGCCTCGACCGCGATGTCGGCGCCGGTGCCGATGGCGATGCCGACGTCGGCCTGGGCCAGCGCCGGCGCGTCGTTGATGCCGTCGCCTACCATGGCGACCACGGCGCCGGACTCCTGGAGCCGCCGCACTTCGGCCACCTTGCCCTCGGGGAGCACCCCCGCCACCACCCGCTCGATCCCCGCCTGCCGCGCCACGGCCTCGGCCGTCCGCCGGTTGTCGCCGGTGAGCATCACGACATCGAGGCCCATCCGGCGCAGCCGGGCGATCGCCTCGCGCGAGGTGGTCTTGATGGGATCGGCGACGGCCAGGATCCCCGCGAGGGCGCCGTCGACCGCGGCGTACATCGGCGTCTTGCCCTCGCCGGCCAGGCGCTCGGCCGCGGCGCGGAGCGGCGCGACGTCGACCGCGTAGTCGGCCATCAGCGCCTCGTTGCCGACGGCGAGCGCCGAGCCTTCGACCATGCCGGTCGCGCCGCGGCCGGTCACCGACTGGAACCCTTCGGCCGGCGCCAACGCGAGCCCCCGATCCCGGGCGTGGCGGACCACGGCGTCGGCCAGCGGGTGCTCGGACGAGGCCTCCAGCGAGGCCACGAGGCGGAGGACCTCCTCGGCCGGACGCGCGGCGCCGGGCGCCGGGACGATGTCCGTCACCGTGGGCCGCCCCTCGGTGACCGTCCCCGTCTTGTCGAGCACCACGGTCGTGACGTCGCCGGCGCGCTGGAGCGCCTCGCCCCCTTTGATGAGCACTCCGAGCTCGGCCCCCCGCCCCGAGGCCACCATCACCGCCGTGGGCACGGCGAGCCCCATGGCGCAGGGGCAGGCGATGATCAGCACCGCCACCGCGGCGGCGAAGGCGCGCATTACCGGAGCCGCATCCGCGGCCACGAACCAGATCACAAAGGTGGCGATGGCGATCGACAGAACCACCGGCACGAAGACGGCGCTGATGCGGTCGGCGAGCCGCTGGATGGGCGCGCGCGAGCCCTGGGCGTCGCGCATCAGCTGGACGATGCGGGCGAGCACGCTGTCCGATCCCAACGTCGTCGCCCGGTAGCGGAAGGCGCCGGTGCGGTTGATCGTGCCGCCGATGACCCGGTCGCCCGGACCCTTCTCGACCGGCATCGACTCGCCGGTCAGCATCGACTCGTCGACCGCGCTGGCGCCCGAGAGCACCTCGCCGTCGACCGGGATCCGCTCCCCGGGGCGTACGGTCACCACGTCGCCAGCCCGGACCTCCTCGACCGGCACGTCCCTTTCCGTCTCATCGCGCAGCACGCGGGCGGTCCTGGGCTGGAGCGCCACGAGCCCGCGCAGCGCCGCCGAGGTGCGGCTCTTGGCCCGCGCCTCGAAGGCGTTGCCGGTGAGGATCAGGGCGATGATGATCACCACCGCCTCGTAATAGACGTCCGGCGCCACCCCGCGGGCGAGGAAGAAGCCGGGGGCGAGCGTCGCGATCACCGAGTAGAGGAAGGCCGCGCCGGTGCCCACCGCGATCAGGGTGTTCATGTCCGCCGAGTGGTGGCGGAAGCCTGTCCAGGCGCGGGTATAGAAGTGCCGGCCCGCCCAGGCCATGACGCCGACCGTCAGGGCGAGCAGCGTGTAGGAGAGGACCCGCGGGTCGATCCGATAGAGCCACGGCATCACCGAGCGGAGCGCCGGGGTCAGCGACTCCATGGCCCAGCGCATGAATGGGTCGGCCACCGGGCCATGGGCGCTCGCGTGCGCGCCGGCCACCATCAGCGGCATCGACAACAGCATCGCCAGGACGCCGATCACGCCGCTCACGATCGCCTTGAGCTTCAGCTCGCGGAACTCCTCAGCCTGGGCCTTGTCGCGCGTCTCCTGCTCCTCGAACGCGGTGCGGTCGGGGGAGGGCAGCTCCGCGCCGTAGCCGGTCTCGCGGATCGCCTCGACCAGCGACTCGGGACGCGTCATCGCCGGGTCGTAGGTGACGGCGGCGCTCTGCATCATCAGGTTGACCGAAGCGTCGAGGACGCCGGGCTGGCGCTCAAGGGTCCTCTGGACCCCCGCCTGGCAGCCGGCGCAAGTCATCCCGCTCACCGGGATCGTGACCTTGGTCCCCGTCGCCGGCTCGGCCATCGCCGTGTTCATCGTGTCTCCTTACGACCCGCCAGGAAGAAATACCAGTTGACCCAGGCGATCGCCGCGGCGCCGCCCAGGACGACGGCCCACTCCAGAGGGGTCATGACACCGCCTCCGGCAAACGGGCCTCATAGCCCGCGTCGCAGCTCATGCCGTGGATCGAGAGTTTCAGCTGTTCCATTATGTCCTCCTGTCAGCTTCAACAGCATACCCCCCCTCCCTATTTCGCGAAAGAGCCTTGAAGGGGGCTGTTAGAATGCCTTCTCATCCTCAGGAGGTCGCCAATGCCGTTGCGCCGTGCCCTGTTTCTCACCCTCCTCGCCGTCTCCCTTTCCGGGACCGCTCGGGCTCAGACCGATGGGGCGCGGGAGCTCGCGTTGGGGAAAGAGGCCTATGCCCGGCGGTACTATCCGAAAGCGGCCGAGCATTTCAGGCAGGCGGTCAAGGCTCTGGATGAGGGGCAGGAGCGGGCGCGGCTGGCCGAGGCGTACTTCCAGCTGGGGATGACGCAGCTCGTGGGGCTCGGCGCGCCCCGCGAGGCGTTGACGGCGTTCCTTGGCAGCACCGCGTTCTCCGAGGAGCCGGCGACCGCCTTCCTCTGGGCGGCGCTCGCCGCGGAGAGGCTCGGACGGACGGAGGAGTCGGCGCGCTACAAGGACCAGGCTCTCCTGCCACCGGGCGCCAATGCTCAGCCCGAGGCACGGGCCGCAGCCAAGCTGGCGCTGGAGGCCCCTGCTCCCGTCGAGACAGCTGCCGAGGAGCCGGAGCCCGCGCCGGAGGCGAAGCCCGACGCCTTCCAGCACTTCTTCGGTCCCAAGGGAGAGAGCGAGAAGCCCACCGCGGCCCCGGAGAAGGAGTCACCCGAGGTGGAGGAGAAGGAAGAGGAGGAGGGTGAGAAGGTCGACGCCTTCGAGTACTTCTTCGGCAAGAAGAAGCCGGAAGGTGGCGAGGAGAAGCCGCCCCGGTGAGCTAGCCCCTCTCCCCCGCCCACCCTTCCAGAAGCTTTTTGAGCTCGGCCGGCCCGACCGGCTTGACGAGGTGGAGGTCGAAGCCCGCCTCCTCGGCCTGGCGGCGGTCGGAGTCGCGGCCGTAGCCGGTCAGGGCGACGAGGCGGAGCCCGGCGGTCTCGGGGTCCTGCCGGAGCTGGCGCGCCACGGCGTAGCCGTCCATCCCCGGCAGCCCGATGTCGCAGAGCACGACGTCCGGGCGGAGACGGCGGGCGGCCTCCACCCCTTGCGGGCCGGTATGGGCGAGCTCCACCTCGTGCCCGAAGAGGCCGAGCAGGTCGCCCAGCGTCTCCGCCGCGTCGCGGTTGTCCTCGATCACCAGCACGCGCAACGACCCCTGGCCCGGCTCGGGCTCGGCGGCCGGCTCGGCCTCCGGCGGCGGCTCGACCGTCGGCAGCTCGAAGGTGAACGAAGAGCCGCGCCCGGAGCCTTCGCTCTCGGCGCGCACCTCGCCGCCGTGCAGCTCGATCAGCCCGCGGACCAGGGCCAGCCCGAGCCCGAGCCCGCCCTGCGTCCGGTCCAGGCTCCGGTCCTCCTGGCTGAAGACCTCCCAGACCTGCGGCAGCATGTCGGGGGCGATGCCGATCCCGGTGTCGGTCACGGTGACCAAGGCGCGCCGCGCCGCCTCGTCCTCGGCGGCGCGGACCGTGACCCGCCCGCCGGTGCGGGTGAACTTGGCGGCGTTGGTGAGGAGGTTGGTCAGCACCTGGGCGAGCTGCGTGGGGTCCCCCTCCACCCAGACCGGCCGGCCGGGCCCGCCAGGGAGGTCGAGCTCCAGCGAGAGGCCTGCCTGTTCGACGGCGCCGCGGCTGTCCTCGACGGTCTCCTCGACCAGCCGGACGAGGTCGAGCGTCTGCCGGCGCAACTCGGCCTTGCCGCGGGTCAGGCGGGAGACCTCGAGCAGATCGTTCAGCAGCTGGCTCTGGTGCCGGACCTGGCGATCGACGATGTCCATGGCGCGGTTCCAGGGAAGGGTGCCGGGCTGTGCGCTCCGCATCACGTGGAGGGCGTTGCTCAGCGCCCCCAGAGGGTTGCGCAGCTCGTGGGCGAGCATCGCCAGGAAGCGGTCCTTGGCGGCGCCGCTCTCGCGCAACGCCTCCTCGACCGTCTTCTGCGCGGTGACGTCGAGCATGACGCCGCGCAGCAGCTTCGGGCGGCCGGCCTCGTCCATGTCGACGTAGACCAGGTCGCGCATCCAGGCCACGCGTCCGTCTGCCGCGATCACCCGGTAGGTGAAGTCGTTGTCCCGGCCGGCGGCCATGGCTTCCTGGCAGCAGGCCACCACCCAGTCCCGGTCGTCCGGATGGATGATCGACCCCCAGAAGCGCGGCTCGGTCCAACGCCCCAGCGGATACCCCAGGAGAGGCTCGGCGCCCGGGCTGACGTAGGTGAAGTCGAACGTCTCGACGCTGGCCTCCCAGAAGATGGCGTCCAGCCGGTCGACCAGGCCGCGGTAGCGCCGCTCGACCTCGACGGCCTGCCGCCCCTGCTCCGCGAGCTGTCTGCTGAGCTGCTCGACCTGACGCCGGAGGTCCTCTTGGGAGAGCCTTTCGTCGGCGGGGGCTGAAAGATTGGATGAATCCATCGCGTCCGGCTTCCTGCGCGCTCAGCCGTGACTTTACCGCAGTCCCTCGACACGGCGCGCGCTTTCCCGGTGTGGGAATCCGGGCAACCCGGCCGCCGCCGCCGACGCCTGGCGCGGCGAGATGCCGCTCCAGGACGACGTCACCTTCGGGCGGTTCTCAAGGTGCGGGAGGGGTGAGAGGTCGGGAAAGGTCGTCCCGAAGCAGCCTCATTCCTTCCAGGAGGCGGCTGGGGTCTTCGATGCCCATGCCCTGGAAGCAGCGATGCCGATACTCGGTGTCGCCGAGCAGCGCTGAGAGAGCCTTTTCGAGATCCATCCGCGCCGCCGACCTGTAGGCGGCTTCCACCTTGCGCCAAGCCATCTCCGGAATCGGTCCGAGTTGCGCTCTCAGGGCGCTCAGATCGATGAGGTCGCGGGCGAGGATCTGCCGATCCCCCCAACGGTCGGAGTTGGCGAGGAGCTTTTCCGCGTAGCAGTCCGGCAGGGACAGACAGTCCACGGGGGACCACTCCGGACGGACCGCCGGGTCGAGAGCGATTCTGGCTTCCCGGATCAATTCGACTTTGAGGCTCGCCCCACCCATATGCACGGGAAACCGGATTCCGTACTGGTCGATCCGCATCTCCCGCGGGAAGTCGAACTCGGCCAGGCTCTGGGGCTGAAACAACCCTCTGTATCCCTGGGTGGCGGCCTGGTATCTCAGATCGGAGTAGCCCGACGGGTCCGAGCAGAGGAAGTCGATGTCCTGAGATTCCCGGTACTCATCCAGTTGCAGCACGATCCTCGTGCCGCCGCCGAAGAGGAATCCGCACCGCGACAAGACGACGGTGTCGAACGCCTGGAGCAACGAGAGGACGTTGCGGTGTGCCTGTCGCTTAAACATCCAGCGTGCTTCCAAAGCGCGCCGCCAGGGCTCGGATGAAGTCCCACTCCTCCGGCGAGGGATCGCCGAGGACGCCCTTATGGCGCCACCCCGCCTCGTAACGGCGCAGGGTGTCCAGCAAGGAGAGGTTCTTATAGTCCCGGTCGAACCAGGAAATGCTCTGGAGGAAGGGGAGGTTCGACGGGATCGCAATGTCGTCCGCGGTTTTGGAGCGCATGGATCACCCGGCCGGGATGGTAGCACGAGCCAACTTCCGGTCAGGGCTTGCCTCCAGCCCGGCGCTGCTCTAGGATTTGCCGGATCAACCATGTCCACCAACGATACTCGACAGCTTCTGCAAGTGCTGCGGGAACTGGTGCGCACCTCCCGCCGTTCCGCTCGTGAGTGCGGGAATCCGGGCAACCCGGCTGCCGACGCCTGGCGCGGCGAGATGCCGCTCCAGGACGGCGTTCACCTTCGCGGTTCTCAAGGTGCGGGAGGGGTGATCCAGGGTTATGATGGCACCGCATCCGAGGAGCGAACCATGAGCCGTGTGACGGTCACCATCGACGACGTTCTGCTCACCGAAGCGCAGGAGGCGCTGGGAACATCCACAAAAGCGGAGACGGTCCGCATCGCTTTGACCGAGGTTCTCCGCAAAAGGCAACTCGCTGAGGTGCTGGAGCACCAAGGCCGGATTGAGCTGGACCTCGACCAGGAGTCCCTCGCAAAACTGCGTGAGACCCTGTGATCGTCGTCGACAGCTCGGCATTCATTGAGTACTACCGCCCTTCGGGATCTCCCGGCGTACGGACTGCCGTGGTAGAGGCCATAGATGCCGATCTGGTGGCGGTCAACGGAATCATCCAGGTCGAGATCTGCGCTTTCGCCAGGGAGACCGACCAACGCAAGCTCCAATCCGATTTCAAAGTCTTTCACTGGCTGTCTCTGGACAGCGACAGCTTCGACCTTGCGACACAGCTTGGTGTCACTCTGAGGAGGGAAGGGATCACTGTTCCGGCGACGGACTTGATCATCGCCGCCTCGGCGCTTCAGGCGCGGGCCACTCTGTACCACGCCGATACTCACTACGACCAGATCTCTCGTCATTCCAACTTGGTCGCCAAGAACCTCCTCGGCTCCTCTCGCACGCGGTAACGCCTGACGCTTAAAACATCCAGCTTGCTTCCAAATCGCCAGTCAGGGCTTGCCTCCAGCCCGGCGCCTGCTCTAGGATCTGCCGGATCAGCCATGTCCACCAACGATAATCGACAGCTTCTGCAAGTGCTGCGGGGCTTGGTGCGCGCATCCCGCCGTTCCGCTCGTGAGCTCGAACGGACGCTCGGGATCGCCCACGGCGGTCTGGAGCGGCTCCTCGCGGGCGATACCGAGTTGCGGGTCCGGCATCTCCTGGCCTTCGCCCGGGTATTTCGGGTCCCGGTGGCCGATTTCCTCGAGCTCGGATGCCCGGAGTCGGCGCGTACCGCCGAGTTCCGGCTCGCCGACTGGCTGCGGTCGGCCGAGCCGTTCAAGCCCGAGCGGCAGCAGGCCGCCGGGATGACCCTGCCCTCGACCGTCGAGGAGCTCGGCAGCCTGATCCGCACCGCCGTTCAGCAGGAGCTGGCCGCGCTCAAGGCGTCGCCCGCGAACGGCAAGGCTCCGGAGCCCGACGGACAGGCTTCCTGACGCTCCCCGTAACGCTTCGCGGTCCTCGATCAACGATCCGCTGTCCTGAATTACAGCTTTCCGGTCCTGCAACTTCGAGGGATGGTCCTGAATGATCGAGGGGCTGTCCTCGAAGCATGAGAGATGGTCCTGTATTGCCGTGAAGCTGTCCTGCCTTGAGGGTGTTCTGTCCTGAAAATTCGAGGGACGGTCCTGAATTGAAAAGGAATTGTCCTGTTCTGAGAGGGGGCGGTCCTCCATTGATGAGGGATGGTCCTGAAATAAAGAACTCCTGTCCCGCATGAGTGATGGATGGTCCTGGAATAAAGAGGGGCTGTCCGGCCCCCGAGAGGGATGGTCCTTAAAAAAGGAGAAGCTGTCCTGAAATGACGTGCTTCTGTCCTGACTTGCCGCTCCGCTGCCCTCTACTGCCGAAGGGCTATCCGCGCGAAGCTTCGAACAGGGTGTAGGCGATGGTGCGGAGCTGCATGTTCGAGGTCCCTTCGTAGATCTTGCCGATCTTGGCGTCCCGGTAGAACTTCTCGGCCGGGTAGTCGCGGATGTAGCCGCGGCCGCCGAAGACCTCGACGGCTTGCGAAGCGGCGTGCTCCGCGACCTGGGCGGCGAAGTATTTGGCCATCGCCGACGTGCGGAGGAGCTCGAGCGGGGGCGCGCCGTTCTCCCGCAGCCGCGCCGCGTTGTAGACCAGGAGCCGGGCCGCCTCGACCTGCGTCGCCACGTCGGCGAGGGGGAACTGGACCCCCTGGAAGGTGGCGATCGGCTGCCCGAACTGCCGCCGGCTCTGGGCGTAGGCCGTGGCGGCCTCCAGGGCGCCTTGGGCCAGCCCGGCCATCTGGGCGCCGATGCCGATGCGCCCCTCGTTGAGGATCTCGACCGCCAGCCGCTGCCCGGCGCCGGCCTGGCCGAGGACGTTGTCCCGCGGCACCCGTACCCCCTCGAGCAGGACCTCGCAGGTCGAGTTGGCGCGAATGCCCATCTTGTCCTCCCGCCGGCCGACCGTGAGCCCGGGGGAGGAGCGCTCGACGAGGAAGACGCTGAGGCTCTTCTGTGCCGCCCTCTCCGGCGTGGTGTCGGCGAAGACCAGGAAGAGGTCCGCCTCGGCGCCGTTGCTGACCCACAGCTTGCGGCCGTCCAGGACGAAGGCGTCCCCGTCCGGGCGCGCCCGCGTCGACAGCGCGAAGGAGTCACTGCCGGCCTGCTCCTCGGACAGGGCGTTGGCCCCCACGCTCCCGGTCGCCAGCCGCGGCAGGTAGCGCCGGCATTGCTCCGGCGTGCCCCAGCGCCGCACGGCGTTGGCGACCAGGCAGCTCTGGACGTGGACGAAGACGGCCACCGCCGGATCGACGCGGGCGAGCTCCTCGATGGCGAGGACCGTCTGGAAGAAGGTGCCGCCGGCCCCGCCGTAGGCGGCGGGGACCTCGATCCCCATCAACCCTTCGGAGAAGAGCTCCGCGACCAGGCCCGGGCGAAGCTCCGCCTCGCGGTCCATCTCCATCACCAGGGGGCGGACCCGCACCTCGGCGAATTCGCGGACCTTGCTCCGGAACGCCTGCTCATCCCCGGCGAGCCGGGTCAGCGGCTGGGGACGTTCGGTGGCCGTCTCCATGGGCTCTACGCGGTCAGGCCCTGGGCGGCCGCATCGCCCTGGACCTCGCGGCAGGCCCGGTCCGCGCCGAAGGCCCGGTCCGTGGCCACGAGCCGCGACACCTCCGCCGGAGCGACGAAGAAGACCGAGCGGTCCGTCTCCACAGAGACGCGGATGCTCCGGACGCCCTCCAGGTACGACGGTGGCTGGCCGGAGCAGAGGAGCCGCGCATACTCCGTGTAGATCTCCATGGGCTGGGCGAGCAGCGCGTCCCGGAAGTCCCTCTCCCTGGCGGCCCGGGCCAGCAGGGCTTTTTCGATGCTCGACCTGTCGAGTCCAGGCTGCCGGAGCGCCTCCGCCGCCGTCTGGCAGCCCTCGACGGGCAGGGACCTGCCGCAGACGTGGCAGAGCGACTCGGCGCTGTCCGGAGGCGTCTCCACCTCCTCCGCCAGACAGCCGTAGTGGCACTCGGGGATCACCAGGAAGAGCTCGTCCTCCGTCTCTTCGAGGAGCGTCACCTCGTCGATCTGGCTCAGGTAGTTGAGCCGGTTGATCGACATGGCCTCTTCGAGCACCATCATGAAGACCAATCTGGGGTTGTCGAACAGCGCCCGCCGGAAGCCCGCTTCGCGCTCGGCCCGGCCGAACATCCGCTCGGCCATCTGGTCGCGGTCGAACCGTTCGTCGGGGCCGCGTTCGATGGTCGTGCCGAGCTCCCAGCTCCGCAGGAAGTCCTCCAGGACGACCAGATTCCTCTGTCTCCGAACCTCAGGGGTCTCATCGAGCATGGTACCTATCTCCTTGTGGAAAGTTGTGCACGGGGTCGAGCGCGGTGAGGCAGACGCGCAGGCGCTCGCTCAAGGGCTTCACGTAAGGCTCCTGCAGCAGCGTGAAGTGGGAGCCGTGGACCGGCTCGACCTCCACCTGCCCGGGGGAGAGCTCCCTCCATCCGAGGGTCGGGTCTCCGCCGGCCGCCGCGTCTCCATCGCCCGCCCGGAACAGCACCAGGCGTTCGGGATAAGGCCGCGGCTCATACCCCAGGACCGCCTCGACGTTCGACCGGAAGACCTGGAACAGCCGCCGGACCTCGGGCAGCTCGACGTGGGGGGGGAGGACCCCCCGGCTCTTCGCTGCCGCGAGGATCCGGCCCAACCGGCCCTCCTCTCCTTCCGCCCCCTCCAGGTCCACCGCGGACAGCGCCTCGCCCAGGCTCCTCGCGAACAGCGCGAACAGGTCCAGCCCGCCCCGCAGCGGCCGTTTGTTGCCGTCCGTCGGGGCCCAGCTGTCCAGCATCGCGAGCAGGGCGATGCCCTGTCCCATCCCGCGGAGCTGCTGCGCGACCTCGAAGGCCACCACGCCGCCCAGGGACCAGCCGGCCAGCAGGTAGGGACCTTCCGGCTGGACCGAGCGGAGCTCCCGCACGTAGAGGGCCGCTATCTCTTCGACTGGCAGGCCGCCCCGGCCGTTCGGCTCCGGGGCCTGAAAGCCGTAGAGCGGCCGGTCGGCCCCGAGGCGGCGGGCGAGGTCGAGGTAGCACAGAGGGCTGCCGGTCGCCGGCGGGACGCAGAACAGGGGCGGCTTGGAGCCGTCGCGCTGGAGCGGCACCAGGATGGGACGCGGAGGGTCGCCCCCCTCCTTCAGCAGCCCGGCGATCTGCTCGATCGTGGACTCCTGGAAGAAGACGGCCGGCGGCAGGCGCCGTCCGAAGCGCTCCTGGATCCGGGCGGACAGCCGCATGGCCAGGAGCGAGTTGCCGCCGAGGTCGAAAAACGTGTCGGTGACGCCCACCGGGCCGACGCCGAGCAGCGTCTCCCAGACCTCGGCCAGCCGCAGCTCCAGGGTGTCGCGGGGCGGGACCCGGGCGGCCGCCGCTCCGCCCTCGATCTCCGGCAGCGCCTCACGGTCGAGCTTGCCGTTCGCGGTCAACGGCAGGGCGTCGATCATCACGACGGCCGCTGGGACCATGTAGTCGGGCAGCGTCTCCTGCAGATGGCGGCGCAACGCGCCCGGCCCCGGCGGCTCCGCGCCCGGCGACGGCACGGCGTAGGCGGTCAGGCGCTGCTCCCCGCCGTTCCGCCGCCGCGCCACCGCGGCGCCCGCCGCCACCGCCGGATGCCGTTCCAGGGCGGCCTCGATCTCCCCCAGCTCGATGCGGAAGCCGCGGATCTTGACCTGATGGTCGAGGCGCCCGAGGTAGTCGAGGCCGCCGGACGGCAGGCGGCGCGCGAGGTCCCCGGAGCGGTACAGGCGCTCCCCCGGCCGGCGGCCCCAGGGGTGGGGGATGAAGCGCTCGGCGGTCAGCCCGGGCCGCCCCAGGTAGCCGCGGCTCAGACCGGCCCCCCCGACGCAGACCTCCCCCGCCACCCCGGCGGGCGCCGGGGTGAGGTCGACTCCCATGAGGCAGACCTCGAGATCGGGGATGGCGGTCCCGATCGGGCTCGCCTCGGGCCCGGCGAGGTCGTCCGGAGCCAGGGGCCGGTAGGTGACGTGGACCGTGGTCTCGGTGATGCCGTAGAGGTTGACGAGCCGCGGCCGGCTGGCGCCGTGGCGCTCCCACCAGGGAGCGAGCATCCTCGGCTCCAGGGCCTCGCCGCCGAACAGCACGCAACGCAGCGCCAGACCGGGCCCGGACGCCGCCGCCTCGGCCCGCGCCAGCTCGCGGAAGGCCGAAGGCGTCTGGTTGAGCACCGTCACCTGCTCCCGCCGCAGCAGCCCGGCGAAGTCCTCCGGCGAGCGGCTGACCGCGTGGGGGACCACCACGAGCCGCCCGCCATGGAGCAGGGCGCCCCAGATCTCCCAGACGGAGAAGTCGAAGGCGAAAGAGTGGAACAGGCTCCATACGTCGCCGGCGTCGAACCCGAACCAGGGATGCGTCGCGGTGAAGAGGCGCGCCACGTTGGCATGGCTCACCATCACCCCTTTGGGGCGGCCGGTCGAACCGGAGGTGTAGATGACATAGGCCAGGGCCTCGGGCGCCACGGCGCCGGCGGGGGACGCCCCGTCCGCGCCGAGGCCCTGGTCTTCCAGGGGGAGGACCGCCAAGCCGTCGGGGAGGGGCAGCCGCCGCGCCGTGCTCCCGTAGGTCAGCAGCACGGCGGTCGCGGAGTCCTCCAGCAGATACCGCAGCCGGTCGGCCGGCGAGGCCGGGTCCAGCGGCACGTACGCGCCCCCCGCCTTGAGGATGCCGACGATCCCCAGGACCATCTCGAGCGAGCGTTCCGCCAGCAGGCCGACGCGGACCTCCGGCCCGACCCCCGACGACCTCAGCCGGCGCGCCAGCCGGCCGGCGCGCCGGTCGAGCTCGCCGTAGGTGCAGCTCTGCCCGCCGCAGACCACGGCGACGGCGTCCGGCGTGCGCTCCGCCCAGCCCTCGAACCGCCGGTGCAAGGTCCCCTCCACCGGCGCGGCCTCCGGCGGCCCGCCCCGCTCCTCAAGGATCTGCCGCCTCTCCGCGGGGGAGAGGAACGCGACCTCGCCGAGCCGCTTTTCGGGGGCGGCGGCGAGGTCCTGGAGGGCCGTCCGGAGGTGCCCCAGCATGCGTTCGACCGCGGCGGGATCGAAGCGCCGCCGGTCATAGATGATGCGCACCGGCAGCTCGTCGCCCGGCAGGACGACCACGTTGAGGGGGTAGTGGGGCCGGCCGTCGTAGGCGTAGCTCTCCAGCTCGAGCCGCTCCTCCGTCAGGGAGATCCGCGGCATGGGGACGTTCTCGAACACCACGATGCTCTCAAAGAGCGGCATCCCCTGCGGCACCTCGCTCCAGCCCCGGATCTCGACCAGCGAGCAGTCGTCGAAGCGCCGCGCCTGATGCTGGCGCCCGGCGAGGTCCTCGAGCCAGGGGAGGAGCGGCGCGTCGAGCGCCACCTCCACGCGCAACGGCAGGGTCGTGATCATCAGCCCCACCATGCGCTCGGCCGCCGGCAGCTCCGGCGGGCGGTTCGCCACCGTCATCCCGAACAGGACGTCGTCCTCGCGGCTGTAGCGGCCGAGAAGCAGCGCCCAGGCCCCCTGCACCAGGGTGTTCAGGGTCAGCTGGTGCCGCCGCGCCGCGCCGCGCAAAGCGTCGGCGAGGTCGGCGAGGTCGGCCTGCCGCCGGTCGTGGCTGGCGC
>JBKKAU010000102.1:0-2788 GCA_046714475.1 Thermoanaerobaculia bacterium | reverse complement strand
CCCCCTTCCTGGGGGGGGGCCCCCGCCCCGCCCCCCGGGGGGGCGCCCCCGCCCCCCCCCCCCCGGCGGCCCCCCGCCGCCGGGTACTCGCGTTCCAGGTAGAGGGCCAGCCCGGCGGCGGAGGGCGCGTCGAACAGCGCCACCACGTAGACGTACTCGCCGAGCCGCTCCTGGAGTAGGTTGATCAGGACCGCCGCCTGGAGCGAGGTGCCGCCGAGGTCGAAGAAGCTCTCTTCGAGACCGACGGCGTCGAGCCGCAGCACCTCCTGGAAGAGGTCCGCCACGAAGCGCTCGACCGGCCCGTCCGGCTCGGTACGCCCATGACCCCCCTGGCTTTCACCGGGCAACGGCATCCTGGAAAGGGCGCGGCGGTCCAGCTTGCCGTTGGGCGTGACCGGCAGCGCCGGCAGCGGTACCAGCACGGGCGGCACCATGTAGACCGGCAGCCGCTCTTCCAGGAAAGGCCGCAGACCGTCGGGGTCGGCCCCATCAGCGAGGACCACGTAGCCGGCCAGCTCCTTGTCGCCGGTCCGGCCCTCGCGCACCAGCACCGCCGCGTCCAGCACCGACGGATGGCGGCGCAGCGCCGCCTCGATCTCGCCAGGCTCGATGCGGTAGCCCCGCACCTTGACCTGGTCGTCGATGCGGCCCAGGAACTCGATCCGCCCGTCCGGCAGGAGCCGCGCCAGGTCGCCCGAACGGTAGAGCCGCGCCCCCGGGGTCTCGCTCCAAGGGTCGGGGATGAACCGCTCCGCGGTCCTGTCAGGCCGGCCGAGGTAGCCGCGGGCGACGCCCACGCCGCCGATCGCGATCTCCCCCGCGACTCCCAACGGCACCGGCCGCAGCGCACGGTCGAGAATGTGGATGCGGGTGTTCGCGGCGGGCCGGCCGATCGGCGGGGCTTCCTCCTCATCCTCCGCCTCCTGATCGACTCGCTCGAAAGTGGCAAAAATGGTGGTCTCGGTCGGACCGTAGACGTTGAGCAGCCGCCGGCCGCGGGACCAGCGCGCGGCGAGGTCGGCCGGACAGGCCTCGCCCCCGAGGCTCAAGGAACGCAGCCCCGCCAGCCGCTCCTCCGGCCAGAGGGAGAGCACGGCCGGCGTCAGCACGGCGGTGGTCACCCCCTGGCGTTCCAGGGTTGCCACCAGAGCGTGCGGCGTGAGGCGCTCCTCGTCGCCGGCGAGGCAGAGGCAGGCGCCGTGGGCGAGCGCCAGGAAGGTCTCCAGCACCCAGGCGTCGAACCCCGGGGAGAGCACCTGGAGCACCCGGCTCTCCGGCCCGACGTCGAACATCCCCCGCGCCTCGCGGAGACGGTCGACGGCGGCGCGATGGGTCACCATGACGCCGTTGGGCGTCCCGGTCGAGCCCGAGGTGTAGATGACGTAGGCGAGACGGTCCGGGGAACAGAAAACCTCTTGTGTAGGGGAGGGGCTTGCCCCCTCCCGGGAGGGGACGAGCCCCTCCCCTACACCCACTGACGAGGGGCCGTCGGAGGAGATCAGCACGCGCGCCCCGGAATCGCGGAGCATGAAGTCCCGGCGCTCCTCGGGATGCAACGGATCGAGCGGCACCCAGGCGCCGCCCGCTTTCAGGACGGCGAGGACCGCGGTCACCAGCCCGGGCGAGCGCCGCATCAGGACGCCGACGGTATCGTCCGCCCCGACGCCCCTCTCCGCGAGCCGCGCCGCCAACCGGTCCGCCCGGCGGTCCAGCTCGCCATAGGTGACCGTCGAGTCGTCGAAGACGATCGCGGCCGCGTCCGGAGTCTCCGCCGCCCAACGCTCGAACAGCTCGTGGAGGAGGGCGCCGGCGCCGAGGTCCCGCTCCGTGTCGTTCCAGCCCCGGAGCAGCTGGTGCCGCTCCGCCTCGGAAAGCAGCGGCAGCTCGGAGAGGCGCCGTTCCGGCTCGGCCACGACGGCGCCGAGCAGCCTCTCGACGTATCCCAGCAGGCGCTCCGCCGTGTCGTCCCGGAACAGGTCGGTGTTGTAGCCGATGTAGGCGACGCCGTAGGGGCCGCGCTGCACCGCCAAGGTGAGGTCGAAGCGGGCGACCTGGTGCGCCGTGCCCATCGGCTCGGCCCCGGCGCCTGCCGCGCCCGCTGTGGACGGTAGCGTGGGCGAGGGCTCGTCCAGAGTAAACAGGACCTGGAAGAGCGGGTTGTGCCGCAGGCTCCGCTCCGGGGCCAGCTCCTCCACCAGCCTCTCGAAAGGCAGGTCCTGGTGGGCGTAAGCGCCGAGCGCCGTCTCGCGGACGCGCGCCACGATCTCCAGGAAGGACGGGTCGCCGTCGAGACCGGTCCGCAGCACCAGCGGGTTGACGAAGAACCCGATCAGCCCCTCGACCTCCTGCCGGTGGCGGTTGGCGATGGGCGTGCCCACCACCAGGTCGCTCTCGCCGGTGACCCGCGCCAGCAGCGCCTTCCAGACGGCGAGCAGGATCATGAAGAGGCTCCCTTTGGAGCACCGGGCTAGCGCCGCGAGGCCGTCGAGGAGGGGGAGCGGCAGCGCGATCCCCCTGCGCGTCCCCTGGAAGGAGCGGACCGGCGGGCGCGGCCGGTCGAGCGGCAGGGAGAGCACGGCTGGAGCCCCGGCCAGCTGCCCGCGCCAGTAGCCGAGCTGGCGCTCCAGCTCCGCGCCCGAGAGCCAGCGGCGTTGCCAGACCGCGTAGTCCGCGTACTGGACCGGCAGCGGCGGCAGCGGCGAGGGCCGGCCGGCGGCGAACGCCGGCAGGAGCGCCTCGATCTCACGCGCCAGCACGCCCATGGACCAGCCGTCGGAGGCGATGTGGT
>JBKKAU010000101.1:0-2781 GCA_046714475.1 Thermoanaerobaculia bacterium | reverse complement strand
CCGTTACGGCCACCGCGACCGGCCGTGCGGTCTTCGCCGCCGAGCTGGCGGTCGCCGCCGTCGAGCTGGCCGCCGTCGCCGTCGGCAAGGCGCCGGTTCCGGGCAGATCGCGGTTGAGCCCCCTAAGCGCAGGAAAACAAAGAAGCTCGTGGCGATCTGCGGGATCAGGCCGGCGAAGATCTTCCGTCGACCGACAAACGGAATGGCCTCGGCATACGTATAAAGAAGTGAAGGGCAAAAAATTCGGTAGTCCGTTGCGCCAAGTCAGGGAGGGGGCGAGGAGCCCTCTCTGAAGAGCTGTCCGCCGGGCCGACACCCGGAGGCTCGGAGAAAGGAGGAGCACGCATGGAGGCATCGTAAGGGATGGCCGCGAGAGGCATCCACCTGAACCGATGGGAACAAAAAACCGAGCGCGAGCTCAAATCAAAGAAAGGAAAGACCAATGTCTCAACCGACTTCGTTCGCCGACCAGACGCGCGACTGGCAGGGCCTGCTCCAGGCGTTCCTCGACAACGCGGCGACCCTGACCTCCGCCGAGCCGCAACGGCAAATGCTGGAGCTGTCGCTGGCCAAGGTGCTGGAGATCAAGGCCCGCCAGGATTCTCACGCGGCCGTCCGGCAGCAGACCACCCAGGAGCTGGAGGAGGCGATGAAGGAAGGCCGTGAGCATGCCCGCCGGCTGCGCGGAATGGCCAAGGGCCTCCTCGGCACCAAGAACGAGCGCCTGGTGCAGTTCAACATCGCGCCCATCCGCGGCCGCTCCCGCAAGGCGCGGAAGCCGGAGGTGGCGCAGGCCCCGGCGCCCGCGCAGTAAAGCGGTCTCACTCTGCAGGGGCGCGATTCACTGCGCCCCTTGGTCCTCATCGCGGTGCTGCAGGTAGAGTTCTTTGACAACTGACGTACCGGGGGAGACGCGTTGGCGGGGCGTCTCCCTCGGGCTGTTTTTTCAGGGCCTTCGAGGGCTTTGGGAAGGGGTGCGCCCGGGCGTCACGCCTCGTCGCCCTCGTCGTCCTCCTCTTCCACCTCCCGGCCGAAATGCACCACCCGGGGCTCGATGCGGTCGCGGGTGCCGCCGCCCTGCAGGGTGAAGCCGGCGGCGAGCCAGGTGCGGCCGTTGGGCGTGTGGCGGCGGCAGGTCAGGTAGTCGCCCCACTTGTTGTCGCTCGGGCCGTGGGTGCCGTTGCGGGTCGCCAGCAGCGACCAGCGGTTCGCGGCGTCGTCCCAGAGGCCGACGACGTGGCCGGGATGCAGGACGCCGCCGCCGCGGAACAGGGTGATCCCGACTTCGCCCTGGTCGTTGGGGTAGGCGTCCGGGTAGGCGTAGGCGGTGCTGTTGCTCCAGAGGTCGGGCTCGTCGCGCCGCGTCTTGGTGGCCTCGTTGAGACGGACGACGCGCACGTGGGGAAGCTGGCGCGAGCCCATGCGGTTGACGGTCCACATGAATCCGATCACGCCGTTCGCCACCCAGGCGCCGGTGATCCGCGGATCGCACCGGGCCAGCCAGTTGGCGCCGTCCGGGCCGGGAGCGCTGTAGGCGCCCGACTGCCACGGCGTGACGGCGATGTTCACTTGAGACACCTGGGTCGAGCTCTCGGGCCAGGAGAACAGGCGGATCTGCTGGTTGCTGTTGTGGCTCGCGAAATACATCACGTTCCGCGCGCCCTGGGTGCAGCGCAGCGAGAAGTTGGTGGTGCTCTGGAAATGGTTGAAGGTCAACGTGCCGCCGCCGGCCACCACGTCCAGGGGGATGCGGAAGACGACGCAGCGCCGCCAGACGTCGCCGGTGACCGTGAAGGAGTTGCTCACCACGTAGAGGAAGTTGTCGGAGACGGCGGCGTGGTTGTAATCGAACCACTCGCCCGCCCACTGCGGGTTGACCTGGACCGGGCTCAGGTCCCACCAGCGCCAGTCGCCGCCGGCGAGGTCGCCGTTCTTGACGGCGATCCGCAGCACGTTGGTGTTGTCCGCCCGGGAGTACTGCAGGAGCCAGACGGTGGCGTCCCGGCCCGGGATGTGGATGGCCGTCTGATCGCAGCAGAAGCGGCCCGCCGGGGGCGGGAGGAAGCTGAATGGGTTGACGAACTGCCAGCTCGTCCCGTTGTCGGACGATTGCGACGCGTACCAGTTGCCGGTGAAGAAGATCTGATCGCCGCGGTTCGCCAGGCTGGGCTCGCCGACGGTCGAGGTCATCCCCTGGGTGGCGGTTCCGGGGAGGGCGGTGTTGCGGAACAGGACCAGACTGCCGGTCGGCATGGAAGCCTCCTTTGCGGAAGTGGGGGAGTGGCGGGAGGGCTGGGGACGCCGGAGGTCTATTCCTCTTTCTCCGGCGGCTCCTCGCATTCCGTCGGCGGCACGTCCTGGGCGTCGGCGAGCTCCCGGAAGCTGCGCGTCAAGGGGGCGTCCATCGGCGGACCTCCCTGCCTGCGCCGCTCCCCGATAGCCGCCTGCCGGGCATCGAGCTCTTCGTCCGACAGGGGCGCCTCCTCGTCGGCCAGTCCCCGGGTCGCGTCCCGGGTCCTGCGCTGCGCCTCGCCCGCGCTGCCTTCCTCGGTCTCTAGATAGGTTTCCTCGGGGGCATCGTCATTCGGAGACATGGGTCACCTCCTGGGGTTGCGGAGATTCAGAATCTAATCCTACACCCTGAGGAGAGAGACGGACGCGAAGAGGGAATTCCCGTCCAGGAGGGCGGGAAATGGGGGAGGGCGCGATGAATAGCGCCCTGGGCCGGATCTTGGGCGGAAGGGCGCGGTTAGTCGCCCCCAGGAGGGGGTCAACGCTTGG
>JBKKAU010000100.1:0-3058 GCA_046714475.1 Thermoanaerobaculia bacterium | reverse complement strand
GCGAGGTGCTGGATCGCCCCCGAGATGCCGGCGGCGATGTAGAGCCGCGGCGCCACCGTCTGGCCGGAGGAGCCGATCTGCCGGTCGCGAGGCAGCCAGCCGTTGTCGATCACCGGCCGGCTGGCGGCGATCTCGGCGCCCAGGCTCCTGGCCAGCTCCTCGACCGGACCCATCTTGTCGGCGCCGCCGATGCCGCGGCCGACGGCGACGATGATGTCCGCCTTGGTGAGGTCGACCTGCTCGCCCGCCACCTCTTCATAGCCGAGCACCTCGCGGTCGGGCCCGCTGCCGGTGCCGCCCCCGCCGGCGGCCTCGAGCGGCCGGGGCTCGATGCCGGAGCCGCTGCGCTCCACCCGGTCGGCCGGGAAGGAGCCCGACTGGACCGAGACGAGCACCGTCCCCTGGCGCTTGACCCGGACCCGCGACTGCAGCTTGCCGCCGAGGATAGGACGGTTCCACACGAGACCGCCGTCTCCGGACTCCACCCCGGTCACCTCGGGGAGGAGGCCGGCGCCCAGCTCCTGCGCCAGGCGGGGCATGAAGTCGACCGTCTGATAGGTATGGGGGAAGACCACGAAGCCCGGCTTCTCCGCCTGGATGGCCGGCGCCAGTGCGCCGATGGTGGCGCCCGGCGTGTAGCGTTCAAGCGCCGGCACCTCGGCGGCGTGCACGGCCGCGAGGTCGCACTGGGCGACATCCGCCGCCACCAGACCGACGCCCGAGCCGAGCACCACCGCCTCGGCCTTGCCGCCCAGGAGGCCGGCCAAGCGCTGGCCGGCGGCGACCGCCTCCCAGGAGATCCGCGACAGCTGGCCGTCCCGCGGCTGCAATACGATCCAAACCCGATCCGCCATCTAGAGCACCCTCGCTTCCTTCTGCAGTTTGTCGACCAGCGCCGCGGCGGCCGTCTTGGCGTCCCCCTGGAAGATCTGCGCTCCCTTGCCCGACTCGGGGAACGAGACCGAGACGATCTCCAGCCACGAGCCGGCCGCGCCGACGTCGCCGGCGTCCAGCCCCAGGTCGGCCGGCGCCACCGCCGCGATCTCCTTCTTCTTGGCGGCCATGATGCCCTTCAAAGAGGCGTAGCGCGGGTGGTTGATGCCCGCCTGGATCTCCAGCACGGCCGGCAGCGGGACGCGGGAGAGCTCGTTGATGCCGCTCTCCATTTCACGCGTCACCTTGACGCTCTGGCCCCCCTCCTCCAGCTCGACGCCCATGACCAGCCAGACATGCGGCCAGCCGAGGTGGCCGGCGATCACCGAGCCGGTGCCGGCGTAGCCGACGTCCTCGGATTGCGAGCCGGTGAGCACCAGGTCGAAGCCGTCGCGCGCCACGGCCGCGGCGAGCGCCTTCCCCGTAGCCAGGGCGTCGCCGCCCTGGAACGCGGCGTCGGAAAGGTGGACGGCGCGCGCCGCCCCGACCGCCAGCGCCTTGCGCAGCGCCTCCTTGACCCGCTCCGGGCCGAGGCTGAAGACCACCACCTCGCCGCCGGTCTTCTCGGCGAGCTGCAGCCCCTCTTCCAGGGCGTACTCGTCGCTCTCGTTGATGATGAACGGCAGGTCTTCTTCATCCAGCCACTTGCCGTCCCGGCTGACGCGCAGCCGGGCCTCGCTGTTGGGGACCTGCTTGATGCAGACGGCGATCTTCATGAAGTCTCTCCTCTCGCCCTACGCCTTGCCCGCCGCGCCGTCGAGCAGCCTGCGCAGCAGCGGCGGCGAGGGGTTGAAGGCCCACAGACGGTCGTCGAACAGCAGCGTCGGCACCACCCGCCGGCCGCCGCTGCGCTCCAGGATCAGGGCCTCGGCCCGTGCGTCCTGGTCGACGTCGACCTCGTCGAAGGGGGCCGCGGCCTCCTCCAGCACCCGCCGGGCGCGCCGGCAGTCGGGGCACCAGCCGGAGCTGTAGACGGTCAGCCGGGAGACCGGAAAGGCCTGTCCGGTGGCGAGCCGGACCGTCTCCTCGCCGCTCAGCCGCAGCCCGAGGATGCGCAGCTTGCCGTCCGGTTCGGTGAGCAGCACCGCCGGCAGGTCCGACTGCGGCTCGACGCCGAGCCGGGTCAGCCGTTCAGAGGCGGTGGGATCGGCCGCGAGGTCGACGTGGTCGCCGCACTCGGCGGGCGGCGCGGTATGACGGGTGGAATCGTAATAGATGCGGCAATCGAGCGAATGGCTCATAGGGTTGGTCCCGGGACCCGCACGGCGGAGCCGTTGACTCCGGCGGCCGCGGGGGTCGTGAGAAAGTGGATGACGGACGCGACGGCGTCCGTCGAGACCCATTGCCCGGGGTCGGCGTCCGGCATGGCCGCCCGGTTCGCGGGGGTGTCCATGGTGCCGGGCAGCACGGCGTTGGCGCGGCCGCCGAACGGCGCCATCTCGCGCGCCAGCGACTCGACCATGCGCAGCACCCCGGCCTTGCAGGCGGCGTACCCCCCCACCCCCGCCTCCCCCAGGAACGCCGCCGGCGCCGAGACCGCCACCACGGAGCCGCCGCCCGCCCGCTCGAAACGGCGGGCGCACTCGCGGAAGATCCGGAAGGTGGTCTCGAGGTTGAGCTTCAAGAGGTAGCCCCAGTCCCTGTCCGTGAGGTCGGCGAAACGGGCCCAGCGGAAGCCGCCGACGAGATGGACGACGGCGGAGGTCTCGCCGGCCTCGTCGAACAGCAGCTCGACCTCTTCAGTAGAAGCAAGGTCGACCCGCCGCACCGCCAGCAGGTCCGGCGATGCGAGCGCCGACAACTCGGCCAGGGCTGCCCCGTCGGCGTCCACGGCGAGCACCTGCGTGCCCGCGTCGATGAACCGTGTCACGACACTGCGCCCGAGGGCGCCCGCCGCACCGGTGATGAGGACCCGCCCATTCAAAGGGGCTCTCCTTTCCTGCTCCTGGGGGACAGGGAGGCAATGCTACCGCCCGCCACAGCCTTAGAGGTGCCGCGGCGGGCGACAGGTGAGACTACCATGGGAGGCGCAAGGCATGGGACCGGCTAGGGCGCAGGGTATAGGACCGGCCCAACGGGCCGGGAGATCCCAGCCCAGGGCTGAGGCCGAAGGCCGATGCCCTGG
>JBKKAU010000099.1:0-10038 GCA_046714475.1 Thermoanaerobaculia bacterium | reverse complement strand
GTTCTGCCTTCTCTTCTCGATGGCGGCGGGGTTGTAGCGGACCGAGGTCACCAGCTTGCCCTCCTGGCTGAAGACATGGGCGCGTCCGCGGTCGCCGACGACCACCAGGGTCTCCCGGCGCGTGTCGAACAGGAGGTTCTCCGGCGTCGCCCGGGCGAGGTCGGCGAGCGCCATGCGGGTCGGCCGGTCCCCCTCGCTGTGGCGGCGCTCGGCGTGCTGGGTGCGCCGGTCCTTGCCGCGCCACCCCTTGTCGAGACGGCGGGCCAGGGACTGGACCACCCCTTCGATCCGCTTCTCCACGAGCTGCCGCGGCGTCTTGGGGGCGCTCTCCAGCTGGCTCTCGATCCCCGAGAGCACCGACTGCGCCCAGCGCACCGGGTCGTTCCACGGGATCTCCCCCAGGCGGTCCAGGAGGTGCTCCAGCGGCTCGCCGCCGGGGCCGGTGCCGATCACGTTGAGGCCGAAACGGCGATGGTGGCCCCGGGGGCGGGACGAGATCACCTGGAAGGAGACGGCGAACGGCCGGCGCATCCCCGGCTCGCCGGGGGCCTGGTACCAGCCGGCCGTCACCTGCCCGTGGATGCGGTACCCCCCTTCGCGCTCGCGGAAGGCGGGCAGCAGCTCGGCCTCGACCTCGGCTTCGGACAGGACGACGGTGAGGAGCTGCGGCGGCTCGCGGTAGAGGAGGTCCACGCGCGGGTCGCGCCGCGCCAGCAGCCACTGGCCGAAGTCGACGAAACGGGGGGCGCCGGTCGGCCCGTAGCCGGCGAACACCTGCCGGCCGTCGAGCGGCGCGGAGTGCTCGCACGCGGCGCTCTGGCAGCGTAGGCAGAAAACCCGGCCGGGCTGGAACAGGGCGCTGTGATGGAGCAGCGCCTGGAGCGCCTCCTGGATCGACTCGGCGGCGGCGCGGCTCGCCCGGTCGAGGGTGCCGTCGCGCAGCGCGGTCGGCACGCCCAGCGACAGGTCCAGGCGCTCGCCGCGGCCGGCGACCAGATGGCCGAGGGGATGGCGGTCGACCCGCTCCCGCACCTCGTCGGTGAGGAGCTTCATGGCCTGTCGGATGCGGTCGTCGGAGAGGGAGTCGGTCATCGCGGGGGGCTCCGGAAGGCAAGAGTGTAAGCAATGGGGGGCGGAGGGCTATTCCCCCCGGACGCCGGGGCCTGCTAGACTCGGGCGGAACGCCAAGCCCTGCGCCAAGACCCTGCCGCATGATCGTCCAGAAGCGCCATCTCGACGGCTACACCCTCCTCAACGTGGAGGGGGTGATCAAGCTCGGCGAGAGCGCCAAGTTCTTCGCCCAGACCCTGGAGCGCGCCCTGGCCGACGACAAGGGCCACGTCATCATCGACTTCTCCCGCATCAACTCGATCGACTCCACCGGCATCGGCGAGCTGGTGGGCTATCTCGGACGGTTCCGCAACTTCCAGCGCGAGCTGATCCTGGTCAACCCGTCGGAGCGCATCCGCAAGCTGTTGCAGGTCGCCCGCCTGGCCGAGCTGTTCCCGATCTACGACACGGTGGAAGCGGCGGTCGCCGCGGAGCGGTAGGGACCCTGTTCGACCGCGTCGCCTCGGTCGTGCGCAACGACCTTCCCGAGTCCTGGCATTTCGGGGCGGTGGCCGCCGCGACCCCCGAAGGCCGGATCGTCGCCCGTGTCGGCGATCCGGGGACGGCGACCTTTCTCCGCTCCGCCGCCAAGCCCTTCCAGGCCCTGCCGCTGGTGCTCGCCGGCGGCGAGGAGCGCTTCGGCCTCACGGCCGCCGACCTGGCCCTGATCTGCGCCTCGCACAGCGGCACCCCGGCCCACGTCCGGCGCGCCGGGGACCTCCTCGCCCGCGGCGGCTTCACCCCCGACGACCTGCTCTGCGGGCCGCATCCGCCGCTCGGCGCGGAGAGCGCGCGGCAACTCGCCCGCGAGGGCCGCGAGCCCGAGCGCCTCCACAACAACTGCTCGGGCAAGCACGCCGGCATGCTCCTCGCCTGCCGCCTCCTGGGGTTGTCGCCGCGGGAGTACACCCGTCCGGACCACCCCCTCCAGCAGCGCATCCTCGGCCATCTCGCGAGCTTCTGCGGCGTGCCGGCCGAATCGCTCGGCATGGCGACCGACGGCTGCAGCGCCCCCACCCATCACCTGCCCATGGCGGCGGCGGCGCAGGGCTACGCGGCGCTGGCCGACCCCGGGGCGGCCGGCCTGCCGGGGGAGCTGGCAAAGGCCGCGGGCCGGGTGGTGCGGGCGATGACCTCGGAGCCGGAGATGGTGGCGGGCCCGGGTCGGTTCACCACGCGCCTGATGGAGGTGACCGGCGGCCGGGTGCTCGGCAAGGAGGGGGCCGAGGGCTTCTACGGCCTCGCCGTGCGCGGGCCGGTCGCCCTGGGCATCGCGGTCAAGATCGCCGACGGCGGCGAGCGCTGCCGGGACGGCGTGATCCTGGACGTCCTGCGCCAGCTCGGCTCGTTGTCGGGGGCCGAATTCGAGGAGCTGTCGGCCTTTTATCGTCCCCACCTCTACAACTGGGCCGGCCTGCGCGTCGGCGAGGTCCGTCCCGATGTCGAGCTGGAAGAGGTAGACTGACGTCCCGTGAAGACTTGGCGCGCCCTGTCCTGTCTGTTCCTTCTTCTGGCGGTCGCGCTGTCCGCCGGCTGCCGCTCCCTGCGCGGCCGGGAACGGCCGCCGTTCCGCAAGATCAGCCCGGCCGTGGCCTACGAGCTGATGCGCGACAACGCCGAGATGCTGGTGATCGACCTGCGCACCCCCGAGGAGTTCCTGGGCGAGACCGGGCACATCCGCCGGGCCGTGAACATCCCGCTCGAGCGTCTGCCCTTCCGGCTGATCGAGATCAGCGGCTGGCGCGAGGAGACCCTGCTCATCTATTGCCGCCGCGGCAGCTGCGAGCAGGATGGGATGGCGGTCCTGTCGTCGAGCGGGTTCGAGGACGCCATCCTGATGGAAGGCGGCATCGACGCCTGGATCGAGGCCGGCTTCAAGACCGAGCTGCCGGGCGAGGCCGCGGGCCAGCCGGGACAGCGCCAGGGGCCGGAGCCGCCCGAGAGAGAGACGGCGGCGAGCCCGGGCACGCAGGTGCCGCCTCCGCCGCCGCCGCTCGAGCTGCCGCAGGAGCCGGACGCCCCGCCGCCCGTCTAGACTTGCCCGGCCGGCGCAGATCGGCTAAAAAGGCTGTCTACAGAAGCGACCCATCCGAACGACACGGCTCGAGCCGTTGCAGGAGACTCCATGACCGTCCATGCTCCGATCACCAGTACCGAGGCCCTCCGCGAGCTGCAGCGGGCTCTGGGCGACCGCATCCTGCTCGACGACGAGGCGCGGGCGCCCTTCCGCTCCGACTTCGGCCGCATGGCCGACCGGCTGCCGGGCGCCGTGGCGCGCTGCACGTCCGCCGAGGAGGTCGCCGAGGTGATCCGTTTCTGCCGCGAGCGGGGCATCCCCGTCGTGCCGCGCGGCCAGGGCCATACCCAGAGCGGCCAGGCCACCACCGAGGGGGGCGTGCTGATCGACACCTCCTCGATGCAGACCCTCCACGAGATCGACGAGGCCGGGGAGACCGCCACGGTCGACTGCGGCGTGGTCTGGCGCGACCTCGTCGCCGCCACCGTGCCGCGCGGCCTGGTGCCCCGCGTCCTCACCAACAACCTCGGCGTGTCCATCTCCGGCACCCTGTCCATGGCCGGGCTGGGGGTTGCCAGCTTCCGCTACGGCACCCAGGCCGACAACCCGGTGGAGCTGGTGGTGGTCACCGGCGCGGGCGAGATCGTCACTTGCTCGCGCGACGAGAACCGCGACCTGTTCGACGTGGTGCGCTGTGGCCTCGGCCAGTTCGGCATGATCGTCCGCGCCAAGGTCCGGCTGCGCCGCTGCAAGGAGATGGTCCGCAAGTACTACCTCCTCTACGACGACCTCGGCGCCCTGATGGAGGACGCCAGGAGGGTCATGGACCCGGAGAACCCGACCTTCTCGTCGCTGGAGTCCTGGTGCACCCCCTGCTTCCAGGGCATCCGCAAGATCGGCGACGGCATGGAGCTGGCGGAGGGGGTCCAGACCTTCGCCTACTGGATGTACCCGCTCCACCTGACCGTCGAGTTCAACCCCGGCGAGGAGCCGGACGACCAGGCGGTCCTCGCGGGGCTCACCCCGTACCGCCACCTGGAGACCTCCGACTTCCCCCAGGCTGAGTTCTGCAACCGCATGGACCCGGTCTTCGAGCTCTGGCGCCGCAGCGGCTACTGGGAGATGGCCCACCCCTGGATGGAGACGACGCTCCCCTGGGACACGTCGCGCGAGTTCATCGAGCAGGTGCTCGCGGCCACGCCGCCGCAGGCCCTGGGACCGGGCGGTCACATCCTCCTCTGGCCGGCCTGCACCCGCACCTCGGACGTGCCGCTCTTCATCCACCCCGAGGGGGACTTCGTGATGGGCTGGGGGATCCTCCCCGGCGTGCCGGAGCGCTTCC
Source organism: Thermoanaerobaculia bacterium (assembly GCA_046714475.1). GTDB lineage: Bacteria > Acidobacteriota > Thermoanaerobaculia > Multivoradales > UBA5704 > DASPJI01. Next base: position 5,569 of record JBKKAU010000099.1, on the reverse strand, counting down.
TCGACCGCGCCCTCGCCCAGCTCGACATGGCGAGCGAGATGTCGATCCTCTACGGCGGCAAGCGCTATCTCTCCGGGTACATCACCTTCAACACCGCCGAGAAGTGGGCGGCGCACTTCGGCGACCAGTGGCCGCGCGTCCTGGAGGCCAAGAAGAAGTTCGACCCGGACGGGATCATGTCGCCCGGGTTCATCGTCTACGAGTAGATCGCCTTCAACCCTCTGCAATGTAGGGGCGGGGCTTGCCCCCGCCAGGGAGGGGATAAACCCCTCCCCTACATCAAAGAAGGGGGCGAAACGAAAAAAGGGCGGCCGTGAGACCGCCCTTTTTCGTTGAGAGGCAGGTTGCCCGCGCTCTTAGTACCTGTTGTCGAGGTACTCCTCGAAGGAATACCGGTCCCGCTGGTAGTCGTACGAGGCGTGCTCGTGGCGGTTGTTGTCCCACAAGGTCTTCACCTGGACGACCTCGAACGCGGTCCCGCGCCAGTCGCAGCGCTCGCCTTCCACGACGCGGCCCTGCAGGCGGAGGTGGTCGCCCTGGACCACGTCGCCGATGTTGCCGACCAGCGCGAAGACGTGACCCTGGTGGTCGCGCAGCAGCGAGCAGTCGCCGCCCTCGTCGAACACGAACCCGTCGATGTGGAACCGCTCACCGCTGCGCTGGTAGCGGTTGTACTGGTCGTTGTACCGGTACGCCTGACGGTCGCGCGGATAGTAGCGGCCGTCCCGCTGCTGCCGGAGCTGGGCCTGGCGGCGGGCCTCCTCCTGGCGCCGGAGCTGGAGCTGCTGGGCCTGCTGCTGGCGCTGCCACTGGTTCTGCTGTTGCGCCCGGATCTGAGCCTGGCGTTGGGCCTCCTGGCGCTGCCACTGGGCCCTCTGCTGAGCCTGGATCTGGGCCTGATGACGGGCCTCCTGGCGCCGCTGCCCCTGCTTCTGGGCCTGGGCCTGCTGCCGGGCTCCCTTGCGGATGGCGTTGCGCTGCTGGACCTGCTCGCGGCGCTCATGGCCACGGTTCTTCTGCGCCTGGTTCCGCTGGTTCTTGTTCTTCTTGCCGTCCTTGTCCATGGCGGCCGAAGCCTTGGGATCGGGAGATGGGGCGCCGAAGCTCTCAACAGGCAGCGCCAGCGTCGCCGTCAACAACAGAGCCGGTCCAAGGACCTTGGCGAGCGAGCGATTCATCGAAGTATTCATGTCGTTCCTCCTTGTTGTGGCGTCCGCGGCATCCCGCTCGACGCACTGGCAGATAGATAAAGCAAGGGGCTTGCCAAGTCCGTAAATGCTTTACTTTTGGTAGTTTGGATTAATATTCCCCCCAGTGCATCCGGGGACCGTCCTCCCTCCAGGACGCCTGCGGGGCGCTCCGTCCCTCGGCAAGGCCGCCGCTTCTCTGATACCCTCCCCGCCGCCATGACCGACGCTCCGCAGACCACCACCATCCGCATCGCCCACAGCCCCGACTCGGACGATGCGTTCATGTTCTACGCCCTGACGCAGGGCATTCTCGACACCCAAGGCCTTGTCATCGAGCATGTCCTCCAGGACATCGAGAGCCTCAACCAGGCGGCGTTCCGGGGCACGTACGAGATCACCGCCCTGTCCTTCCACGCCTATGCCCACCTCGCCGACCGCTACCAGCTGATGCCTTCGGGCGCGAGCTTCGGCGACGGCTACGGTCCGGTCGTGGTGGCGCGTAACCGTCGCGGCCGCTCCGACCTCGTGGGGTGCAAGGTGGCCATCCCGGGCGAGCTCACCACGGCGCACCTGGCCTTGAAGCTCTGGCTGCCGGAGGTCGAAACCGTGATCGTGCCGTTCGACCGCATCCTGGACGTGGTGGTCGAAGGCGAGGCCGAGGCCGGCGTGGTCATCCACGAGGGGCAGCTCACCTACGGCGACCTCGGGCTCCAGGCCGTGGTCGACCTGGGCGCCTGGTGGAAGGAGGAGACGGACGGCCCGCTGCCGCTCGGCGGCAACGGCATCCGGCGCGACCTCGACCCGGACCTCAAGCGCCGGCTCTGCCGCCTGCTCACCGGCAGCATCCAATACGGCCTCGACCACCGCGACGAGGCGCTGGGCTACGCCATCCGCTACGCCCGGGGCCTCGAGGACGACCTGGAGCGCTCGGACCGTTTCGTCGGCATGTACGTCAACGACTGGACCCGGGACTACGGCGAGGCCGGCCGCCGCGCCGTGCAGCTCCTGCTCGACCGCGGCCACGAGGCGGGCCTCCTGCCGCGGCGGATCGAAGCCGAGTTCATCGACGTCTGACCTCCGCCTGCCGATGCGCCGTCCCGCCGCCCTCGTCTTCGACCTCGACGGGACGCTGATCGACTCCCGCCGCGACATCGCGACCGCCGTCAACCGCATGCGGGCCGGCCTGGGCCTGCCGCCGCTGACCCTGGAACAGGTGGTCTCCATGGTGGGGGAGGGGGCGCGGCTGCTGGTGCGCCGGGCTCTGGGCGACGCGACGGAGGACCAGGTCGACCGGGCGTTCGCCGTCTATCTGGAGCACTACCGCCGGGTCTGCCTGGACACCACCCGCCCGTACCCCGGCATTGAGGCGATGCTCCGCGAGCTCGCCGGCCGCTGTCCGCTGGCGGTCCTCAGCAACAAGGGGGAATCCCTCTCGCGCCTCATCCTCGAAGGCCTCGGCCTCACCCCCCTGTTCCGCGAGGTCCTCGGGGGCGATAGCCTGCCCACCCGCAAACCCGACCCGGCGGGTCTGCATCTCCTGGCGGAGCGCCTCGACGTCCCCGTCGAGAGCCTGGTCCTGGTCGGCGACAGCTGGGTCGACGCCGAGACCGCCAGGAACGCCGGTTGCCCCTTCGTGCTGGTGGAGTGGGGCTTTCCCCGCCAGCCGTTCCCCGAAGGGCTCACGGCGGATGCGCGCACGTCCGACGCGGGCGAGCTGACCGCGCTGCTCGGAAACCCGGAACCATCCTGAGACGTAAGAGGGGGTGACCTTTCGAGGTGGCTCCCATGGACGGATTCCTCCGTGACCTCCGCCACGCCCTGCGCGGCCTCGGCAAGAGCCCCGGTTTCGCGGCCGTCGCAATCCTGACGCTGGCTCTCGGCATCGCCGCCAATACGACGGTGTTCAGCTGGGTCCAGGCGCTGGTGCTGCGGCCGTTGCCGGGAGTGCCCGACCAGGAACGGGTGCTGGTGCTGGCGGGGCAGAGCCGGTCCGGGGACCTGCGGGCGTTCTCCGTCCCCGACGTCCGCGACCTGCAGGCGGCCGACCTGCCGGTGTCCGTCGCCGCCTTCGACATGCAGACCATGAACCTCGCGGGGAGGGAGCGGCCGGAGCGCGTCTGGGCCGCGCTCGTCACCGGCGACCTTTTCGACGTCCTCGGCGTGCGGCCGGTCCTCGGGAGGGGCTTCCGGCCCGAGGAGGACAGGACGCCGGAGACCCACCCGGTCGTCGTGCTGGGACACCGGTTCTGGCAGAGCCAGCTCGACGGCGATCCCAAGATCGTCGGCCGGGAGATCCAGCTCAACAACCGGGCCTTCACCGTGGTCGGGGTCGCGCCCGAGGGCTTCGCCGGGCCGCTCGCGGGGCTGGCGATGGACCTCTACGTACCGCTCGCCATGCAGCCGGTGGTGGTCTCCGGCCAGAGCTTCCTCGAGCAGCGGGGGAGCCGCTGGCTGGATGCCCTGGTCCGTCTCGACGAGGGCGCCACCGTCGAGGAGGCCCAGGCGGCGCTCGACACGATCGCCGCGCGGCTCGGCCGCGACTTCCCCGACGTCAACAGCGGCATCCGCTTCCTCTTATATAGCTTCGCGAAGTCCCCGACCGGGGCGACGGGCTACCTGGCGCCGGTCCTCACGGTGCTGGGAGGGATGGTCGGGCTCGTCCTGCTCATCGCCTGCGCCAACGTGGCGAACCTGCTGCTGGTCCGCGCCCTGGGGCGGCGGCGGGAGGTGGCGATCCGGCTGGCCCTCGGGGCGGGCCGCGGGCGGCTGGTCCGGTAGCTCCTGGCCGAGAGCCTGCTGCTCGTCGTGCTGGCGGGAGCGCTCGGTCTGCTGGCGTCGCGCCGGGGCACGGGCCTCATGACGGCGCTGATCCCGCCCACCGACGCGCCGGTGGCGCCGACGTTCGCCCTCGACGGCCGGGTGCTCGCCTTCGCCTGCGGCCTGTCGCTCCTCACCGGCGTCCTCTTCAGCCTGGCGCCGGCCCTCCAGGTGGCCTCGCCGCAAGTGGCCATGACTCTCCGCGAGGAGGGTGGCACAGCCTCGGCCGGAGGGCGCAAGGCGCGGCTGCGCAGCGCCCTGGTGGTGGCGCAGATCGCGCTCTCGGCCGTCCTGCTGATCGCCGCGGGCCTCTTCGTCCGCAGCCTGGGGAAGGCGGCGGAGATCGATCCCGGCTTCAGCGCCCGCGACGTCCTGCTCGCCTCGGTCGACCTCTTCCCCGCCGGCTACGACGAGGAGCGCGGCACCGCCTTCTTCCGCCGGCTGCTGGAGAGGACGGCCGCGCTGCCGGGGGTCGAGTCCGCCTCCTTGACCAACGGCGTGCCGCTCGACTTCGGCGGCACCAACTCGACCAACTTCACGGTCGACGGCTACGAGCCCGCGGCCGACGAGGAGATGTTCATCACGTACAACCAGGTGGGGCCGGGCTACCTGCGCACGATGGGCATCGGCCTGGTCGCCGGGCGCGATTTCACGCCGCGCGACGATGCCGCGGCGCCGCCGGCGGTGGTCGTCAACGAGACCATGGCCCGCCGCTACTGGTCCGGCCGCGACCCGGTCGGCGCGAGGCTGCGCATGGGGGGCAAGGACTGGACCGTGGTCGGAGTCGCCCGCGACGGCAAGTACCAGAGCCTCGGGGAGCTGCCGCTGACGTTGTGCTACATCCCGGTCCTCCAGTCCTACCGTCCCGAGGCGGTGATCCTGCTGCGCACCTCGGGCGACCCCCTGGGCCACGTCCAGGCGTTGCGGCAGGCGGTCCAGGGCCTCGACCCGAACCTGCCGATCGCCGCCGTCAAGAGCCTGCGGGAGCACCTGCGCATCTCGGTCTTCGCCCAGCAGCTGGCGGCGGTCTTTCTCGGCTCGTTCGGCATCCTGGCGCTGCTGCTCGCGGCGCTCGGCCTCTACAGCGTGATCCGCTACGCGGTGGGCCAGCGCACCCGTGAGCTCGGCGTGCGCGCGGCGCTCGGCGCCCGTCCCGGCGACCTGGGGCGTCTCGTGCTCCGTCAGGGGATGGTTCTGGTCCTGATCGGGCTCGCGATCGGAGTGGCGGCCGCCCTCGCGGTGACGCGCCTCCTCGCCAGCCAGCTCCTCGGCGTCAGCGCCACCGACCCGCTGGTCTTCGTCGTGGTCCCCCTGCTCCTCGCCCTGGTCGCCGCCCTCGCCTGTTTCCTTCCCGCGAGACAGGCCGCCGCCGTGGACCCGATGGTGGCGCTGCGCGCGGAGTGACGGCGCCAAACGAGGCGTGTAGATCGTAGATCTAAACCCCAAAGGGAGTTCCCCCGGCTCTGCCGGGGTGGCAGTAGAAGTTTGACATTTACAGAAGTATCCATCCTGGAAGCGTTCTCCTGAGCCGCCAAGCACACAAAGGGGGCGGATTGCTGTAA
>JBKKAU010000098.1:0-14209 GCA_046714475.1 Thermoanaerobaculia bacterium | reverse complement strand
GGTCGGGCGCGACCGCCTCGGGGGTGAGCCAGCGCTGCTGCCAGACCGCGAAGTCGCCGTAGCGCACGGGCAGCGGCAGCAGCGGCGCGGGCCGGCCTTGCAGCGCCGCGGCGTAGAACGCCTCGAGCTCCCGCGCGACGATCTCCAGCGACCAGCCGTCGCACGCGATGTGGTGGACGTTCCAGAGGAAGGCGTGCTCCTCCGCGCCGAGGCGCGCGAGCGCGACGCTCAACACCGGTCCCCTCTCCAGGTCGAAGCGGCGCCGCGCATGCTCGACGGTGAGACGCCGGAGCTCGGCTTCGCGCCGGTCCGCGCCGAGGGCCTGGAGGTCCACCCGGGGCAGCGGGACGGAGACCTCCTCCAGGACGCGCTGGAGCGGCTGATCGCCGAGATGGTAGGTGGTCCGCAGCGGCTCGTGGCGGCGCACCAGCTCCCGGAGGGCGGCCTCCAGCGCCACCGGCGACAGGGCTCCGTAGACGCGGTAGGCCGCGGGGAGGTCGAGGGCCGGGTTGCCGGGGACCATGCGGTCGGCGAAGAAGATCTGTTTCTGGGCTTCGGACAGGGGGACGTCCACGCCTCCAGGCACGACGGGCTTGATAGGCGGCAGCCGGGAGCCGAGGCCGGCGGCGAGCGCCGCGTCGATCCGGGTGGCGAGCGCCGCGAGGGTACGGCTCTGGAAAAGATCCGGCACGGTGAGCTCGGTCTCGAAGCCCTCGCGGATACGGAAGAGCATCCGCGTGGCGATCAGCGACTGGCCGCCCATCTCGAAAAAATCGTCGTCACGGCCAGCCTTTTCGAGATGGAGCAGCTCGGCCCAGAGGCCGGCCAGGGCCTCTTCGGTCGCGGTCCGCGGCGCGGCCCAGGGCGCGCTGGAGACGGCGGGGGCCGGGGCCGGCAGCGCCTTGCGGTCCACCTTGCCGTTGGCGGTGCGCGGCAGGGCGTCGAGGAGCACGAACGCCGAGGGGACCATGGGCTCGGGCAGGGTCTCGCGCAGGAGCCACCTGAGATCGTCAGAGGACGGCGATGGATCCGCGGCGAGGTAGGCCACCAGGCGCTTCTCGCCCGGCGCGTCCTCGCGCGCCACCACGACCACCTCGCGCACCGCCGGATGACGCGCCAAGGCCGACTCGATCTCGCCCAGCTCGATGCGGTAGCCGCGGATCTTCACCTGGTGGTCCAGGCGTCCCACGTAGTGCAGCGAGCCGTCCGGCAGCCGCCGCGCCAGGTCGCCGGTGCGGTAGAGCCGCGCGCCCGGCGCGCCGGAGAACGGGTCCGGGACGAACCGCTCGGCCGTCAGATCGGGGCGGTCGAGATAACCCCGCGCCAGCTTGGAGCCGCCGAGGCAGAGCTCGCCTTCTTGCGCCAGCTCGAGATCCGGGCCGAGCAGAAAGGCGTGCGTGCCGGGCAGCGGCCGGCCGATCGGCGGCCAGGGGCCGCAGTCCGGGGCGACGCGGGCGAAGGTCGAGTAGGTGGTGTCCTCCGACGGGCCGTAGAGGTTGAAGACCTTCCCGACCCCGGCGCCATAGAGCCCGCAGGCGAGCGGCCCCGGGAGAGCCTCGCCGGCCAGGTTGACAACCTGGACGGAGGCGGGCACGGCGCCGGCGCGCAGCAGCTCCGCCGCCGCCGAAGGGACGGTGTTGACCAGGGTGACCGGGCTGACCTGGACGGTGACAGCCGGCAGCGCCAGGGCGTTCTCCGCCACGACGACCGTACCGCCCACCGCGAGAGGGACGAAGAGCTCGAAGACCGAGAGGTCGAAGCAGATGGAGGTCGCCGCCAGGACCGCGGCGAGGTCGGCGGGCGGGAAGGTCTGCCGCGCCCATTCGACCAGCTCGACCGCGCCGCGATGCCGGATGGCGACCGCCTTGGGGCGGCCCGTCGAGCCAGAGGTGTAGATCAGATAGGCCAGGTTCTCGGGCAGGACGGCGGCGCGCCGTTGCGGCCGGCGCATGTCCCGCTCCTGCCCGTCGAGCACGACGGTCCAACCCTGGTGGACGGGCAGAGCGCCGAGACGCGCCGTCTCGGTCAAGACGCCCGCGGCGCCCGCGTCCGCCAGCATGAAGGCCAGGCGCTCCTCGGGGTAGGCCGGATCGAGCGGGACATAGGCGCCGCCCGCCTTGAGGACGCCCAGCAGCGCCACGACCGTCTCCACGGAACGGCCCAGGAAGACCCCCACCCGGACCTCGGGTACGACGCCGAGGGACTCGAGGCGGGCGGCCAGACGGTTGGCCCGCGCCTCGAGCTCGCGGTAGGTCAGCGACCGCCCCGCCGAAACGACGGCGACCGCGTCGGGCGTGCGTGCCGCCTGCGCCTCGAACGTCTCGTGGAGGCATTGCGCGCCGACCTGCCGCGGCGTGGCCGGGCGCTCTTCCGCGGCCGGAACCTCTTCCTCGGCGATGAGTGATCTCATGGACCTGCCCCTTGACTCCAATGCTGTTCATTGAAGGCGTTCTATGTAAGAGCGGGGCTCGCCCCCTCCCGGGCGGGGGCAAGCCGCGCCCCTACATTTCCCTTCAAGGAAGGGTATTGCCTTCAACTCCCTGGGTGCTCGAAACACGGCGGGGAGAGCCGGGGCGCGATGAATCGCGCCCCTCCACGGACGGATCGAGACGTCGACGCAGAGACGGCAAGGCCCCAGGGGATCAGGCATTAAAACCGATGCCGGGCCTCCGCCTTTTCCAGGGCTGCCGTTAGGCGCTCCCCCAGGACCTCCACGTGGGGCGGCCGCAGCATGGAGGCGTGGTCGCCCGGCACTTCGATCACATCACAGCCGCCCAGGGCGACCGCGCCCCAGCCCCAGGTCGGATCCTGGTCCGGCCCGGGGCCCTCGGTATCGAACAGGGTCACCCGCAGGTCGGCGGCTGGGACCTCGTAGCGCACCCAGGCAGTCATGGTGAGCTTGAAAATATCCAGATATCGGCGGGCGTCGGCCACCGAGAACCCGGGCGGCAGCGCCTGCGAGCGCCGACCTTCCCTGACGATCAGCTCCAGACGGCCGTCCGGCGACAGAGGGATCAATCTCTCGGGTTGGATCGGGATCCCGAGCTCGCGGGCGACGGCATCCTCGAAGCCGAGATCCTCCAGATCGACCCCCTCCTTGCCGCCCACCTGGGTGTCGAGAAGGCCGACGAAGGCCACGACCTGCCCCTCCGCCTCGAATCGCCGTGCCATTTCGAAGGCGACCATGCAGCCGACGCAGACCCCGGCCAGGAAGTACGGCCCCTCAGTCTGGACCTTGCGGATTTCCTCCATGTAGCGCGTCGCCATGTGGTCGACACTCGCGAGGTAGTCCATCTTCCGGTTCTCGGCCCATCCCTGAATGCCGTAGAACGGCCGGCCGGCCCGTTGCGCGAGGTGCATCAGACGGAAGACGTTCCCACCCACGCCGTGGACGCAGAAAAACGGCGTCCTGGAAGGATTGCCTTCCCCAAGGAGGACCAGCGGCGACATGAGCGCCGGGGCCTCGTCGTCGATCAGCGCCGCCATGGATTCGACGGTCGGCGCCCGGAACAGGACGGAGAGCGGCAGGTCCCGACCGAACTGGCCGCGGACGCGCGTCAACACGTGCAGAGCGACCAGCGAGTGCCCGCCGAGGTCGAAGAAGCTGTCGCGCGCTCCCACCCGCTCCAGATGCAGGACCTTGCCCCAGATCTTCGCCAGCGCCGCCTCCGTGGGAGTCCGGGGCTCGACAAAGACCCGCTCGGCGTCGCGTTTTTCGAGATCCGGCGCCGGCAAGGCCTTACGGTCCACCTTGCCGTTAGGCGTGAGCGGCAGGGCGTCGAGCGTCACGAAGGCGGACGGGATCATGGAGCTGGGCAGGGCCCGGCCCAGGAAGTCCCGCAGCTCGGCCACCGTCGTAGGGACCAAGGAAACGACATAGGCCACCAAGCGCTTGTCCCCAGGCGCGTCCTCGCGCGCCACCACGACCGTCTCGCGCACCGCCGGATGACGCGCCAACGCCGATTCGATCTCACCGAGCTCGATGCGATAGCCGCGGATCTTCACCTGGTGATCCATACGTCCCAGGTAGTGCAGAGAGCCGTCCGGCAGCCACCGCGCCAGGTCGCCGGTCCGGTAGAGCCGCGCCCCCGTCTCGCCGGAGAACGGGTCCGGGACGAACCGCTCGGCCGTCAGATCGGGGCGGTCGAGATAACCCCGTGCCAGCTTCCCTCCTCCGAGATACAGCTCGCCGTCCGGCACCGGGTGGAGGTCAGGGCCGAGCACATGAGCCTGCGTGCCGGGGAGCGGCCGGCCGATCGGCGGCCAGGGGCCGCAATCCGGATCGACGCGCGCGAAGGTCGAGTAGGTGGTGTCCTCCGACGGGCCGTAGAGGTTGAAGACCGCCCCGACCCCGACGCCATAGAGCCCTTGGGCGAGCGGTCCCGGAAGCGCCTCGCCGGCCAGGTTGACGACGCGAACGGAAGCGGGCACCGCGCCGGCGCGCAGCAACTCCGCAGCCGCCGAGGGGACGGTGTTGACCAGGGTGACAGGGGTTGTGACCGCTGGCAACGCCAGGGCGTTCTCCGCCATAACGACCGTACCGCCCACGGCGAGAGGGACGAAGATTTCGAAGACGGAGAGGTCGAAGCAGATGGAGGTCGCCGCCAGGACCGAGGCGAGGTCGGCGGACGGGAAGGTCTGCCGCGCCCATTCGACCAGCTCGACCGCGCCGCGGTGCCGGATGGCGACTCCCTTGGGACGGCCCGTCGAGCCGGAGGTGTAGATCAGATAGGCCAGGTTCTCGGACAGGACGACGCGCCGCGGCCGGTGCGAGTACCGCCGCTCCAACTCATCCAGGATGACGGTCCAACCCGGGTGGACGGGAAGCGTGCCGAGACGCGCCGTCTCGGTCACGACACCTGCGGCCCGCGCGTCCGCCAACATGAACGCCAGACGCTCCTCGGGATAGGCCGGATCGAGCGGGACATAGGCGCCGCCCGCTTTGAGGACGCCCAGCAGAGACACGACCGTCTCCACAGACCGGCCGAGGAAGACCCCGACCCGGATCTCGGGACCGACGCCGAGCGACTCGAGCTGCAGGGCCAGGCGGCCGGCCCGCGCCTCGAGCTCGCGGTAGGTCAGCGACAGCCCCGCCGAAACGACAGCGACCGCGTCGGGCGTCCGCGCCGCCTGCGCCTCGAACGTCTCGTGGAGGCACTGCGCGCCACTCTGCCGCGGCGCGGCCGGGTGCTCTTCCGCGACCGGGATCTCTTCTGCAGCGACCAATCTCATGCGCTCCCCTCAGCCTCCGGGCACCAGACGCAGGGTATGGATCGGCGGCCCGGGCAGGAAGGGCGTCGGCTGGCCCTCGGCCCAGGCGGCGAAGCCGTCGCCGTAGTGCGGCGAGAGCGGATGGCCGCTCTGCCCGCCGGGCATGTGGAAGAAGCCCTGCTCCTCACGCCCCGGCGACACCACCATGCGCAGCGTCGCCCCGAAGTCGGGGTGCTGCACGCGCGGCATGTCGTCGTCGCCCGGCAGCCGCTGGTGCGGCATGTCGAGCCAGCGGCCGAGGAACGGTACGGCCATGCTGACCGGGTGGCGGAACTGCATGGTGTTGCGCTCGCCCCAGGTGCGGTCGCGCAGCGGCCCCGGCGGCAGCGTGCCGATCATCTCGTCGACCACCGCCAGGAGCTGCTGGTCCCAGGTCTTGTACCGGGGATCGAGCAGGTGCGCCGGACGCTCGCTCACCAGCCGCCAGAGCGGCCCCTCCGGCTGGTAGGCGGAGAAGAGGTACTGGAAGTCCTCCGGCGTCTTCGAGCAGCCGCCGAGAACGCTCCCGAACAGGTTGCGGGCGGTGAACGTCCGGAAGCTGCGGACCATGCGGTAGCCGGCGGAATCCACGGCAGCGCGCCCGCCCCAGTTCTCGACCGCCTCGCGCATTTCGGCGCGGCGCGGGTCCGCTTTCACCGCCTCGGGAGTGAGCACGGAGAGCAGCAGCTCGCGCCAGCGCCCCAGGCACAGGGCGCGGTCGTCGAGCTGCACCCCGAGCATGTCCTTGGGCGTGGCCTTGTCCAGGGCGAACAGGCTTTCGCGGATCTGCCGCGCGCGGGCGCCGAACACGAACGGTCCGCCGCCGATCCGCTCCAGGGCCTCGCCACCGACGCTGCGGTTGTTGCCGTTCCACAGCCTGCCGGAGGCGGGGTCGACGATCTGCGGCACCTGCTCCGGCGGCAGCAGGCCGGTCCAATTGCGCGAGCCATCGGCCCACGATCCGGAGGTCTGGCCGTCGAACCCGGAGACGCGCTGCGGGATGCGGCCCATGTAGGTCCAGGCGACCCGGCCGCCAGCGTCGGCGGCGAAAAGGTTGAGCACCGGGACGCCGGCCTGGTGAGCGACGTCGATCGCCTGCTCGAGGGTCTGCGCCGTCTCCAGGCCAAGGACCTTGAAGTTGGCGGCGTCCGGCTCGTACAGGACCCAGCGCAGGGCACGCCGCCGGCCCTGGGAGTCTTCACCGGTCACCGGCCCCCAGACCGTCCAGTCGACGTCCACCAGCTGTTCCTCGCCGCCCTTGGCGCGGATCGTCTCACGGTGGCGCTCGAAACGGCGCGACCCCTGGGGCGTCCGGTAGACGTCGGGACGAGCAGGGTCGACGTCCAGCGGGATCAGGTCGGCGGCGTCGATGACGCTGGCGGTCACGCCCCAGGCGACCTTGCCGTTGCTCCCCAGCACGGTGGCCGGAGCGCCAGGCAGCGTCACGCCGGTCACCCGGTGCGGCCCCGCCGCGTCCGACCAGGCGAGCGAGGCGCGGTACCAGATGTTGGGCACCGAGATCCCAAGGTGCAGGTCGTTGGCGAGCAGGGCGCCGCCGTCAGCGGTGTGGCTGCCGGCCACGGCCCAGCCGTTGCTGCCGCGCACCGGCGGCGGCTCCTGGACCGGCCGGAAGGACGGCGCGGAGAGGGCGGCCTGCGGCGGCGTCTTGCGCAGGTCGCACACCTCCGCGCCAGGCACGGGCGGCGCCGGGATCGGCTCCCCCTCCATGGGCGTGTCCCACTCGGTCCCCTGCGGGTTCAGGAACTCGAAGAGCGGCGCGGACGTCGAGTCCTGCAGCTGGCTGGCGGCCGACTCGTGGAACCCCTCCTCCTCCTGGAGCTGGGAGAACATCGCGAAGAGCACCAGGAAGGTGTCCTGGGGGCGCCAGGGCTGCGGGTCGGCGCGCATCATCAGGTACTCGAAAGGCTTCGCGCCGAGGTCGGCGAGGCCGGCGTTGGCGCCGGCGGCATAGGCCTCCAGGACCTCGCGGGTCTCGGGAGGGCTGCTGGCCCAGACCCTGTCCGCCAGAGCACGGAGCCGCAGGGCCCGCGAAGCGCGATCCATGGGCAGGACCGCGGGGCCGAAGACCTCGGCGAGCTCGCCGGCCGACTGGCGGCGCATCAGGTCCATCTGGAAGAAGCGGTCCTGGGCGTGGGCGAAGCCAGTGCCGAAGGCGACGTCGCGGCGGCTGGCGCCCTGAATGGTCGGGATGCCGAGCGCGTCGCGCGCGATGGTGACCGGCGCGGTGACGCCGCTCACCCGGCGCTCCCCCTCCAGCTCCGGCAGGCTTGCCTTGACCCGGCCGCGCGCCCACAGGCCGCCGATCAGGCCGGCCAGGAGCACCAGCCCGATCAGGGCCAGGAGGGTGAGGGCCAGCCGCTTGAGCCAGCGGCGCGCGCGGCCGGGTCTGCGGGCCGGAGGTGCGGCGGGCTTCGGCTCGGCGTTTTCTTGCAAAGTGGCCATGGATGACTCCCGAGTCATTCGTAACGCAAGGCGCGCACGGGATCGATTCTCGCCGCGCGGCTCGCAGGGATGTAGCCCGAGATCAGGGCAATCGTCGCCAGGATCAGCAATGCCAGGCCGATCGTCACGGGGTCGTCATAGCTGATCTGATAGAGCTGGGTCGATAAGAACCGCGTCAGCAGGAAGACGGCGACACCCCCCAGGACCAGGCCGGCCACGGTCAAGACCGCGGCATTGCGCAGGATCAGGGCCCGGACATCCGACGGCTTGGCGCCCATCGCGGAGCGGATGCCGATCTCGCGCAGACGCTGGTTGACCGAGAAGGAGAGTACGCCGTAGACCCCCATGGCCGCCAGGACCAGCCCCAGCAGGCCCAGGATGCCGTAGAGCATGGCGCTGAAACGCTCCTGCCGCGTACGCTCGGCCAGCCTTTCTTCCATGGTCTTGATGTCGTAGATCGCCTTGTTCTTGTCAATCTCGGCGATCGCCTGCCGCACTCCGGGCAGCGCGTTCTTGGGATCACCTTGCGTCTTCAGCACAAAGACCATGGACTGGAAGCGCGGCGTCACCTGCTGGAAGGAGCGATACCACGCGTCGCTCGCCAACTCGGGCGTCATCCCGTCCGTGGTCTCCTTGAGGTTTTCCACTACGCCGACCACGGTCATCCAGGGCAGCGTGCTGTCATAGGACCCCAGCTTGACGCGCTTGCCGAGCGGATCCTCGCCAGGCCAGTAGCGCTGGGCGAGCGACTGGCTGATGACCAGCGCCCGGTCGGTGTCCTGGTTGTCCTGCTCGGTGAGCAGACGCCCCCGGATCAGGCGGATGCCGAGCGCTTTGAAATAGTCCGGCGTGACGATGCGGTCGTGGGTCATGTAGGCGCCCATGGGGTTGTTCGCCGGCTTGCCTTCGACATTGAAGGGGACCGTCCAGGTGCCCGGGTAGAGGGGCTGGGTCGTCGTCGTGCTGGCGACGGTGACCCCGGGGACGGCCCGCAGCCGCTCGACCGCCTCGCGCACGAAGCTCACCTTCTCCTGGACGCGCGGCTCGGGGTACTGCTCCGCCGGAAACGCGATCTCGAACGTGAGGAGATCCTCGGTCTGAAAGCCGCGGTCCTCGTGGATGATCCGCTGCATGCTCTGGAAGGTGAGCGCGGCGCCGACGAGGAGCACCAGCGCCATCGCGATCTCGGCGACTACGAACGAAGACAGCACGCGCCGGCCGCCGACTCCCAAGGTGCCCGACCGGCCGCCGCCCTCTTTGAGCACATTGTTGACATTGGCGCGCGAGGCCCGCATGGCCGGCACCAGACCGAAGAGGAGGCCCACCACGAAGGAGACGAGGAAGGTGAAGCCCAAAGTCGGGAGGTCCACCCGGGGCTCGATGTCGAATTCGTTGACCGCCTCCTGGACCGAGGCGATCGACACCAGCGGTTTGACGCTCCAGAAGGTCAGCACGAGCCCCAGCAGCCCTCCCAGCAACGCGAGCATCACGCTGTAGGTGAGGAACTGACGCAGCAGCCGTCCGCGGGTGGCTCCCAGCGCCACCCGGACGGCGACCTCGGTGCTCTGGTTGAGGCTCTGGGCGAGCAGGAGGTTCGAGACGTTGGCGCAAGCGATCAGCAGCAAGAACCCGGCGGCGATCAGCAGCAGGAGCAGGAGTCGCGGCAGATCGCGGATCAGCTCCTCGCGCAACGGCGCCAGATGGACCGAGAGCGGGGCGCCCATGGGGGACCGGCCGCCGAGGCGCTGGACGAGAGCGTTCATCTGCGTCTCGGCTTCGGCGATCGTCAGCCCCTTCTTGATCCGAGCCGGCGTGTAGTGCCCCCAGGTATTGGTCTCGGGGTCCTCGAGCGCCAGCGGCACCCACATGTCGGCGTTGTAAGGGTGGCGCAGACCACGCGACATGACGCCGATGACCTCATAGGCCTCGTTGTTCAACGTCAGGGTCTTGCCTACGATGCTGGCATCGCCGCCGAAGCGGGAGTTCCAGTAGCCATGCCCGAGGAGGACCACCCGGCGACCTCCCGCCCGGTCCTCCTCGGGGAGGAAGCTACGCCCCAGAATCGGCTCGATGCCGAGCAGGGGGAAGAGATTGGCGCTGACGGCGGCGCCGGCGATCCGCTCGGGATCGCCCATCCCTGTCAGGTTCAGGCTGCGGAAGGTGCCGGCGGCGATCCCTTCGAGGATATGACCGCTGTTCTGCGACCACAGAACATAGTTGGCGCCGCTGACGCTGGAGGTCTCCGGGGGCTGGCCGGGAGGGGCGTAGTTCTCGTACACCCGCACCACCCGGTCGATGTCCTCGATGCCGAGAGGACGGATCAGCAGAGCGTTCACGACACTGAAAACGGCCGTGTTCGCACCGATCGCCAAGCCCAGCGACAGCACCAGGATGAGAGTGAGACCAGAATTCCTGCGCATGGTCTGCCAGGCCCAACGGATATCTTGTGCAAGCATGTCGTGCTCCTTTTCTGCTCTTGGCTCTTGCCGCGATCCTTGTCCTTCTTCAGAAGCGTCCCGCGGCGGCTCAGCCGGCTCCCAGGATCTGGGCGCACCGTTCGGGGCTGACGCCCCGCTGCAGCAGGTATCCGAAGAGATTCCGCTTGGTCTGTGACGCTGGGAGCCCGAGTCGCCGCAGCTCCTCTTCGAGCTCACGCCGGAGCTGGACATAGCGCTCCGGCACATCGCCGATCATCAAGGTGAGGATCGCATGATCGGCCTGCAGCAGGAGGGGATAGAAGCGGTTGCCGATGTTGGCCCCGCCGCTGGCCTCCGGCTTGTACCTCTTGTAGGTGGCGACGCCGTTGACGTGGATGATGTCGTTGGAATAGTTCGAGGCGGTGCCGGCGCCATCCCGAACCAGCTTGCGCACGGGGTGCAGGCGGTACCCCAAGGCGTTGGCGACCAGTTGATAAAGGACCAGAACCTGGAAGTAGTCGCCGCCGCCCGGATACTGGGGTCGGCCCGAAGCATCCACGGGGAGCACCTTCCTCAGCAGCTCGACATGCTCGGGGGTCGGAACCCGGCTGTAGAGCTTGCGGTCGGCCATGGTCCGCCCCTTGTGTGAGCCCTGCTCATAGTGGTACGGGATCGGCGAGACTTCGATGCCGCGCGCCCGAATCGCCTCCATGACCCGGTGATTGATCCCGATGAACGCCGAATGGAGCGTGTCATAGCCGTTCCAGCCGCGTTGTGACCAGATGCAGTTGAACGCCACGTCGTCGGGAAGGTCCATCATCTCGCCGAACAGCAGCGAGCTCAGCACGAAGCAGTCGACGTGCAGCCAGCCGAAGTCATGCTCCGCCGTCTGGAAGATGAAGTCCAGGACGGCGACGTCATCGACCCGCGGCTCGATGTGGTGAAATGGAAAACGGGTGTTGCGCCCGATCCATGCGACCTCCTCCGGCGTGAGGTCCGAGCCGACGAGGACGAGGTTGACATCGTCGGGCACGAACTTGAGCGCCCGGCTCAACCAGTGGAGCAGGTCGGTGGTGAAGAACATGTAAACGGCCTTGTCGCGGCTCGGCAGACCGGCGTGGAAACGCTGGAAGTCGGCCAGCAGCCGCTGGTCGAGCGCGTCGCTCTCCCGGGACGGTTCGAGGGCGGGAGCTTCGATCTCCGTGCTCATGATGCGGCTCTCACTTCCAGGCTCTCATCCCTCTGATTGGGGCATTTCGGCGCTCCAAGTGGCAAGAAGCTCCAGATGATAACGCAGGGGTCGGGCATGGATCATCGCGGCGCTCCCTTCCCTCTAGTGCCGTCCGATCGACCGCGCGAGCCGCCCTCCCAGGAACCGTACCTGGGGCGGTGCCAGGATCGAGAAGTGGTTGCCTGGAACCTCGACGATCTCGACGTCGGCCGCCAGGCTCCGCCAGCCGCGCACGGCCCGCTCGCGCTCCTCGGGGGCCCGCTCGGCCGCCTGGAAGAGGAGGAGGGAACCCGGGTAGGGACGGGGCGTATAGCCGGTCAAGGCCCGGTAGTTGCGCCGGAACATCTCGAACAGCTCGCGTTCGACCTCCTCTCCGAAGCTGGGCGCGATCACACCCTGCACACCGGCCAGGTCCCGCCGGAAGAGAGCGGCGAGCGCGGCATCATCCAACTCCGGGAAGTCCCCTCCCCGTCCCGGCGCGAAGGAGTCGATCAGCACCAGACGCTCCAGCGTCTCTCCGCGTGCCGCGAGTTGACGGGCCATCTCGAAGGCGACGACTCCGCCCATGGACCATCCACCGAGCAGGTACGGGCCTCGGGGCGACGCCTCCCGCACGCTCTCCAAGTAATATGCCGCCATCTCCTCCAGGTTTGCGAGAGGCACGGCGAGGTCCGGCGACTGGAGACCGTAGACCGGCCTCTCGGGGCCCAGCTCGCGGGTCAGGCGGGCATAGGCGAGGACGTTGCCGCCGATCGGGTGAACCAGGAACAGAGGCCGTAACCCCTCCCCCTGCTGGATCGCCACCCGGACGGGACGGCCTGATGGCCCGGAACTCTGGCGCAGGAGCGCCGCCATGCGCTCGACCGTGGGGCTCTGGAAGATGGCGGTGAGGGGCAATCTCTCGCCGAGCCGTTCCCGGACCATCGCCACCAGCCGGACCGCCAGCAGCGAATGGCCCCCCAGCTCGAAGAAGTCGTCCTGGACCCCCACCGGCCCGGCGCCCAGCAGCTCCTCCCAGACCGCGGCGAGTTGCGCTTCCAGCGGATCGCGGGGGGCCACGGCGGTCTTCTCCGCTTCCGGCCGGGAGAGACCTGCGGCCAGAGGCGCGCGGGCGAGGGCGCCGCGGTCCACCTTGCCGTTGGGGGTCAACGGCAGGGCGTCGAGGACGACGAAGGCGGAGGGCATCATATAATCCGGCAGGATGCGCCGTAACGAGGCAGTCAGCTCGGGGATTGCCAGCTCCCCCTCCGGCGCCAGGCAGGCCACCAGACGACGGTCCCCGGGCCGCTCCTCGCGCACCAGCACCGCGCATTCCCCTACTCCCGGCTGGGCACGCAGCGCCGCCTCGACCTCCCCCAGCTCGATGCGGAAGCCGCGCATCTTGACTTGGTGATCGATGCGGCCCAGGTAGTCGAGCTCGCCGTCGGGCCGCAGGCGCGACAGGTCGCCCGTGCGGTAGAGCCGGGCGCCGGGCTCACCGCCGAACGGATCGGGGACGAACCGCTCGGCCGTCAGGTCGGGCCGGCCGAGATAGCCACGGGCCAGGCCGGCACCGCCCAGGTACAGCTCCCCCGCCGCGCCGAACGGCGCCGGCTTCAGCCGCCCGTCCAGCACATAGGCCCGCGTCCCGGCGATGGGCCGGCCGATCGCCGGTTCGCCGTGCCCGATCTCGGCGATTGCCATGGTGGAGTAGGTCGTGTCCTCGGACGGGCCGTAGAGGTTCAACACCCGCCGCACCGTGCCGCGCGCGTGGATACGGTCCACCAGAGAGCCGGGCAACGCCTCGCCGGCCAGGTTGACGGTGCGCACCGAAGGCGGCAAGGCGTCGAGCCGCAGCAGCTCGCTCATCGCCGATGGTACGGTGTTGACCAGCCGCACCTCGGCCCCACCGGGCAGCGATGCCAGCTCCAGGGCATTGGCCGCCAGGATCACGGTGCCGCCCCAAGCCAGCGGCGCGAACAGCTCGAACATCGACAGGTCGAACGAGATCGACGTCGACGCCAGCATCCCGGCGAGCTCCTCGGCGGGGAAGACGCCGCGCGTCCACTCCAGGAACGCCACGGCGCTACGGTGCTCGATCGCCACCCCTTTGGGCCGCCCTGTCGAGCCCGAGGTATAGATGAGGTAAGCGAGGTTGCCCGCCGCGGCCCGATGCGCTGGACGTCCCGCGGGCTCCGCCTCGATCGGATCCCGGTCCAGGCAGACCAAGGGCACCGACAGCTCCGGTAGGCTCGACAACAGCTCGGACTGGGAGACCACCACCTTGGCGCCGGAGTCCTCCAGCATCCAGGCCAGCCGCTCCGACGGGTAGGCCGGGTCGAGCGGCACGTAAGCGCCTCCCGCCTTGAGGATGCCCAGCAGCGTCGCCACCATCTCCGGAGTCCGCTCCAGACAGACGCCGACCCGCGACTCCGGGCCGACGCCGAGGGCAGCGAGGCGGTGGGCCAGACGGGTCGCCGCCCGCTCCAGCTCCTCGTAGGTGAGGCCCCGGTCGCCACGCAGCACCGCGACGGCGCCCGGCGTGCGTTGCGCCTGGACCTCGAACAGCTCGGAAATGGTGCGCGCGGCAGCCTGAGCGGCGGCCGTATCATTCCACTCCCGCAGCAGCTGGTGCCTCTCGGAATCCGACCACCAGGGCAGCCGCGAGAGCGAGCGCTCCGGCCCCTCCACGGCGGCGGCGAGCAGACGTTCGAAGTGACCGAGCAGCCGCGTCATGGTCGTGCCGTCGAAGAGGTCGGCGTTGTACCCCAGAGATCCCGTCCAGCCGTCGGCTCCCTCCTGGAGCGACAGGGTGAGCTCGAACTTGGCGCTCCCCCCTTCGGCCGGCAGCGGGCTCAAAGAGAGGCCC
>JBKKAU010000097.1:0-5764 GCA_046714475.1 Thermoanaerobaculia bacterium | reverse complement strand
CTTCAGCGGTCCCCTCACGGTCGCCACCTTGCGGGTCGCTTCGGTCCCTGTGACCAAGTTCCGGGAGGACTTACACCTCCAAGTCGATGCCCATGCCGGGCGCACCAATGTAGAGACGCCCCGCGGGGCGTCTCCAAGGCGGCGAGATCCCCCGCCAATAAGAACGTGCCGCGGGATCTCCCGCCAGTCCGAGCCGTCCTCCCGATCCGGAGACGCCCCACGAGGCGTCTCTACGTGCTGCGGTCTCCGGAAGCCTTGGCGGATCTGCTCGAAGCCGCCGGGGCGGTGGCGCTCGAACGCGCAGGGGTTCTCCTCGACAGCCGGGTCTCCCGGGAGTAATGCGGAGCGAGTCGGGAGGGCTGGGAGAGGCTCCTCCAGCCCTCCGCGACGGTTTTCCCCCGCTGCGGGATGACTTTCCCTGACTGCGGTCGTGTCCTAACTCAGTGTGGGTGGTGGTGGGCGGCCCTCCGAGGGTTACCGGAGGGCTAAGAGATCAAGCTAGCAAGGGTACTCACCGCTCTGGCATGGAACCGGACCGGTGGGGCAATACTGTGTCCGTGGGCACAGGGCTGTAGCCCCGCCTGTCACCTGAGGAAGCAGCGCTGCTATCGTTTCCTTCGCCAGAACCAGCTTCTTCACTTTCTTCTTCATCATGCGTCCTCCAGTTGAGTGAGTGCTGATTCTACCCTGTCTGGGTAGCTCCGGGGGCGTACTCCCTTGAAGGCACGGGGACGGCTTCCAAGAGTTCCGGGACGGCCTCCGAGAGCTGCGGGAAGGCTTCCAAGAGCTCCGGGACGGTCTCCCGAGAGTTCCGGGTCGTGTCCTAAGGCTGTGTGGGTGGTAGAGGAGAGCCCTCCGGGTGCAGCACTCCCGGAGAGCTCGCGGCTCAGCTCAAGACCCGTTGAATTCGTTCCGACAAGTGTACTCCGGGCAGCTCCAATCGTTTGTGCCGCCAGCGACCTGACCTACCTGCACCTGCGTCAGCTCCCGCACCGTCTCCTTTGCCAACACTAGCTTCTTAGTCTGCTTCTTCATCCCGGCCTCCAGTTGAGTGAGTGCTGATTCTACCCTGTCTGGGTGGGCCTACCTACGGCACCCACACTGAGTTAGGACACGACCGAGCTGCGGGAAGGCTTCCAAGAGCTCTGAGTGGAGGGAACTGAAGGAGTGCTCTGGAACGGCTCCGGAAGCTTCCGCGGTCGTTCCGGACGTTCGCCGAGCCGTTCCTCTTCGAAGCGGGACCGTTCCGCCAGGAAGCGGCGCCGTTTCTCGCGGTGGAAAACGGCTCCGCCGGAGAGCGGGAACGATCCTCCAGCAAGAAAACCCGGTTCGCTGCCAGGCGGGACGGTCCCGCCTCCTGGAGAAGCGGTCCCGCCAACCAGCGGAACGGCAGCGCCAGGAGGAAAGTTGGCCTCGCCGCACAGAAGAGCTGTTCCGCTGTGCGGAGGAGTGGCGCCGCCTGCTGGAGAAATGGTGTCTCCTTGAAGAGGAACGGCAACTCCGCATGGAGACACGGCTCCGCCGACTGGAAAAACGGCTCCGCCAACAAGAGAAGCCATACCGCTCGCTGGATGAACGGCAACTCCGACCTGGAAGACGGCTCCTCCACCTGGAGAAACAACACCGCTCACCAGAAAAACGGGTCCGCTAACGTCCGGCGCTGTTCCCAGAGCTTCCGGCGGCACTCCGGAACCTTCACTGAACCTGCCGGAGCGTTCCAGGGCCGCGCCGGAAGCTTCGCGGTAGACTCCGTGCCGGACGGTCGGCCCAGCATGAACATCCTCGGCATCTCCGCTTTCTTCCATGAGTCCGCCTGCTGCCTGCTGCGCGACGGCGAGCTGGTCGCGGCGGCCGAGGAGGAGCGCTTCTCACGGGTCAAACACGACCCGCGGCTGCCGGTTTCGGCGTTCCGCTTCTGCCTGCGCCAGGGCGGGATCGGACTCACCGACCTCGACGCCATCGCCTATTACGAACTGCCGGTCGAGAAGCTGGCGCGCCAGCTCTGGGCCGGGGTGCCTGCGGGAGCGCCGCCCGACCTGCCGTGGCTCGATCCGGGCCAGCCCGAGCGCGCCATCCGCGAATGGCTGGGGTGGGACGGTCCGCTGCTCTGCTTCGAGCACCACCTCTCCCACGCCGCCAGCGCCTTCTTCTTCTCCGGCTTCCCCAAGGCGGCGGTCCTCACCGTCGACGGCGTGGGCGAATGGGCGACGACCGCCTATGGCCTGGGGCGCGGCGCCGGCCCCGACCTCTTCGAGCGGGTCGAATTCCCCCACTCGCTGGGCCTCCTCTACTCCACGATCACCGCCTATCTGGGCTTCGAGGTCAACGACGGCGAGTACAAGGTGATGGGGCTCGCCCCCTACGGCGAGCCGCGCTATCTCGACGAGATGCGCGCCCTGATCTCCTCGATGCCGGGTGGCGGCTATGAGCTCGACCTGCGCTACTTCGACTTCGTGCGCGGCCGGCGGATGTATTCCGCGGCGCTCCCCGAGCTGTTCGGTGCCCCACCCCGGGAGCGCGAGTCGGAGATCACCCGGTTCCACCAGGACGTGGCGCGGAGCCTCCAGGTGCTGCTGGAGGAGATCCTGCTCGAAAAGGCCCGCTACCTCCACGAGCGGACCGGCGCGCGGGACCTCTGCATGGCCGGCGGGGTCGCGCTGAACGTCGTGGCCAACGGCCGCATCCTGCGGGAGGGTCCCTTCGAACGCCTCTTCGTGCAGCCGGCGGCCGGCGACTCGGGAGGCTGTCTCGGTGCCGCCGCGCTCGCCCATGTGGAGCTGACCGGCCGCCGTCCCACGGACGCCCCTCTGACCCAGGTCTACCTCGGCCCGAGCTGGACGGCGGACGAGGTTGCCGGCCTGATCGCCGCGACCGGCCTCCCCGCCCTGGACTTCCGCGGCCGCGAGCCGGACCTGCTGGAAGCCGTGGTGGACCGCCTGGAGAGAGGGCAGGTGGTGGGCTGGTTCCACGGCCGCATGGAGCTGGGGCCACGGGCGCTCGGAGCGCGGAGCCTGCTCGCCGACCCGCGCGACCCCGGGATGCGCGACCGGCTCAATCACCTGGTCAAGAAACGCGAGGCCTTCCGGCCGTTCGCCCCCAGCGTGCTGGCGGACCACGCCGCCGCGCATTTCGACCTCGACCACCCGTCGCCCTTCATGTTGGAGACCTGCCGGGTGACCTCACCGCTCGACCTGCCGGCGATCACTCACGTCGACGGCTCGGCGCGCCCGCAGACGGTCGACCCGGCGGTCGCGCCGCGCTATGCGGCCCTGCTCGAAGCGTTCCGGCGGCGCACCGGCTGTCCCTTGCTGGTCAATACCTCCTTCAACGTGCGCGGCGAGCCGATCGTCCGCTCGCCGGTCGACGCCCTCTTCTGCCTGGGCGGCTCCGGCATCGACTGCCTGGTGCTGGAGGACTTCCTGATCGACCGCGACATGCTGCCGGAGAGCTGGAGCGACCTCCTCCCCGCCTGGCGCGAGCGGAGCCGGAGCCCCTTCGCCCGGACGAAGAGCGCCCTCAGCGAGGACCTCTACACCTTCGTATGAGCCGGGACAAAGACCTCGCCCGCGAGCTGGCCCGGCGCCTCGCGACTCCGGAGGGGCTGCGGACCGCGCGCCTGCTCCAGATGTCGGACCTGCTGGCGGCACCGGCTCCGGCGCCCCCCACGCCGGCCGGACGCGGCCCCGAGCCGATCAGCATCTGGCAACCGCGGAGGATCGACGGCGAGCTGGTCTTCGTGCGCCCCGAGCCGTCGCCGCTCGGCGACCACTATGCTGCGGTGCGAGAGCTGCGGCCCAAGAAATCCGAGCTGCCGCTGCGGGTCTGCTTCTTCGGCGAGTCGGTGGCCGCCGGCTACCTCTACGCCCCGCACCTGACCCCGGCCCGCGTGCTCGAAGAGCAGCTCCGCGAGATCGGCGGCGCGGACAACTTCGAGGTGATCGACCTCGCGCGGACCAACGAGACCCTCTCCGGCCTCACCGCCACGGTCCGGAGCTCTCTCCAGCTCAACCCCGACGTGCTGGTCCTCTTCGTGGGCAACAACTGGAACCTCCTGGAGACGCCGGAGGTCTCGCCCTACGTCCCCTCGGTCCGCGCCCGGCAGCGGTACGCGCAGGCGTTGCGAGAAGGGGGGATCGACGGTCCGGTCCGGCTCGCCGCAGACCAGCTCCGCCGCGCGGCCGAGGAGACGCTCAATTTCATCGCGCAGATCGCCCGGCTCGTCCAGATCCCGGTCGTCGTGGTCGTCCCTGAGGTCAACCTTGCGGATTGGGAAACCCGGCAGCCGGTGCTCGCTGGGGACGACACCGCCCGCTGGTATGAGCTCCACGAGCGGGCGCAAGATTTTTGGAAGAGTGAGGACTGGCCCGTTCTCGCGGAGACGGCCGAGGCCATGCGGGAGATCGACCGCGGCGCCTGCTCCACCACCTGGAGGCTGCTGGCCCGCGCCCGCATGGGCCTCGGCGACCTGGAAGGCGCCCGGCAGGCCTGTCTTGCCGAGATCGACGCCAGCCCCTATCCGACGCTCGGGTTCCTTTCCGCGCCTCAGGTGACCACGGCGGCCCGGGAGCTCCTCCGCGAGGGAGCGCGGAGGCATGGCTTCTTCCTGGTGGATCTCCCGCTGATTTTCTCGACCCACTCGCCGCTGCCGGACCGGCGCCTGTTCCTCGATTACTGCCACCTGACGTCCGAGGGCATCCACGTCGCCATGGCCTCGGTCGCCGCCGAGGTGCTCAACCTCTCAGGCGTGCTGGACGAGGATGTCTCCTGGTATGAGCTCCTTTCCCGCCTACCCGAGCCCCGCGTCTCCCCGGAGGTGGAGGCCACCGCCCGGCTCGGGGCCGCCATCCACAACGCCCACCGCCTGCTGCCGGTCGGCCCCAAGCGCCCAATCCTCGAATATTGGATTGAAGCAGCGCTGGAAGCCTCGCCGGGCGTCGAGCAGGCGATGCGCGACCTCCTCGAAGCCCGTTGCTCCCCCTGCCCGGCCGTGCTCACCGCCGCCCAGCAGCGCAACCTCGCCTCGCCCTACCGCCTGACTCTCCAGGCCGGCTGGCGCTGGGACCACCTAGACGCCGACCTGATCGAAGCGCTCTGCGCCGTGCTGGAACGGTGCGGCCGGCCGGTCCGGGAAGAGGTCACGCGGCGGCTCGTGGAACACCATGGGATCCGGGAAGACGGGACCGAGCTGATCGATCCGCTCTACTTCTGGGAGCCTCTGGAAAGGTTTTATCCCGAGGTGATGAGCTTCGAAGACCTCGCCCAGCGCGCCACCTTCCGCTCGCCCTGGCCGGAGTCGAGCTTCTGCCTGATCTGCAACGGAACCCGTGACGTCGAGATCGAGCTGACGGCCCGCGGAACCCCGGGGCGGGCCGGCGTCGCGATCAATGATCAGGAAGTGGGAAGCGTCGAGCTGACGGAGAGGTGGTCGCGTTCAAAGCTACGGATTGATTCCGCGCATCTGCGTCCCGGCCTCAACCGCCTTACCTTGCGCTGGCCCCCGCCGCCACCTGTCGGAAACGTGATCGAACGTCTGGAGCTGGGGCTCGTCGCCGACCTTCACCCGGTCTTCGGCGAGGTGTTCTCACTCATCGCCCGATGCCGGCCAGATGGCCCGGCAAATACCGTTGCTAAAACTTTTAGAGGGTGTTTGGGAAGTCATTTCCGAGCGAGCCGTCCGAGCATCAGCCTTATCATGGCTAGCCTGATCATTGCCACGCTCGTCTCGGCAAAAGCTTCGTAGTCCTTGCTCAGCCTGCGATAGCGC
>JBKKAU010000096.1:0-15297 GCA_046714475.1 Thermoanaerobaculia bacterium | reverse complement strand
ACACGGCCCGGCCCTGCCCGCAGCTCCCCATGGTGCACGAGCTGTTCGCGCGGCACGCCCGGCGGTCGCCGCGGGCCGTGGCGATCTCTTCGCCGCACGGCCTGCTGACCTACGGCGAGTTGGAGGCCCGGTCCAACCGGCTGGCGCACCACCTGGCCGCACTGGGGGTGGGGCCGGAGGTCCGGGTACCGGTCTGCATGGGGCGGACGCTGGAGCGGGTGGTGGGGATCGTCGCCGTGCTCAAGGCCGGCGGCGCCTACGTCTCCGCCGACCCGACCTATCCGCGCGAGCGTCTGGCCTGGCTGCTCGAAGACAGCGGCGCGCCGGTGCTGCTGGCCGAGGAGCGGACGGCGCCGTCGCTGCCGGAGACCGACGCGGTGGTCCTCCGTCTCGACGCGGACTGGGACACGGTGACCGGACCGGAGGAGGCGCCGCCGGAGAGCGGCGTCGGCCCCGAGAACCTGGCCTACGTGATCTATACCTCGGGCTCGACGGGACGGCCCAAGGGGGTGGAGGTGCCGCACGCCGGGCTGATGAACCTGGTGCGCTGGCATCAGGGCCTCTACGGCGTGACGCCGGAGGACCGGGCCACGCAGATCGCCAGCCCGGCCTTCGACGCCTCGGTCTGGGAGCTGTGGCCGTACCTCGCGGCGGGGGCATCGGTGCACGTGCCGGACGAGGATGCCCGCCTGTCCTCGCCGGGGATGATCCGCTGGTGGTCCGAGCAGGGGATCACGCTGGCCTACCTGATGACGCCGCTCGCCGCCGGCGTGCTGGAGGAGAAGATCCCGCCCGGCCTCGACCTGCGGGTGCGGGCCTTGATCATCGGCGGCGACCGCCTGCACCGGGGCCCCGACCCGGGCGTGGGATTCCGTCTGATGAACCACTACGGCCCGGCCGAGTACAGCGTCGTCTCGACGGTGGTGGAGGTGCCGCCGCAGGGCGCGAGCGCCAGGCCGCCGTCGATCGGCCGGCCGGTCGACAACACGCGGATCTACGTGCTGGGCCGGTATGGGGAGGAGCTGCCCACCGGGGCGCCGGGGGAGCTGTACGTGGCGGGGATCGGCCTGGCGCGCGGCTATCTGCGGCGGCCGGAGATGACGGCGGAGAAGTTCCTGCCCGACTCCTGGAGCGCGGAGCCGGGGGCGCGGATGTACCGCACCGGCGACCTGGTGCGCTGGCTGCCGGACGGCGACCTCGATTTCCTCGGCCGTCTGGACCACCAGGTCAAGGTGCGCGGGGTGCGGGTCGAGCTGGGCGAGATCGAGACGCTCTTGGGGCAGCACCCGGCGCTGCGCGAGGTGGCCGTGCTGGCCCGGGAGGACCGTCCCGGGGACCGGCGCCTGGTGGCCTACGTGGTGCCGGCGGAGGGAGCGCCGGCGGAAGAAGGGCTGGAGGAGGAGCTGCGCGGTTTCCTGGCGGCGAAGCTCCTCCCCTACATGGTGCCCTCGGCCTTCGTGACGCTGCCGGCGCTGCCGCTCACGCCCGGCGGCAAGGTCGACCGCGCGATCCTTCCGGCGCCTGTGAAGGTGCGCTCCGACCATGACGCCGTGGCGCCGCGGACACCGGCCGAGGCGGCCCTGGCGGGGATCTGGGAGCAGATCCTCGGCGTGGAGCGGGTGGGCGTCCACGACAACTTCTTCGAGCTGGGGGGCGACTCGGTCCTGGGCATCCGGGTCGTCTCCCGCGCCCAGCAGGCGGGGCTGTCGCTGACCGCGCGGGACCTGTTCCAGCACCAGACCGTGGCCGAGCTCGCGCAGGTGGCGGGGACGGCCGCGCCGGCGGTGGATGCCCCGCCGGTCGAGGCTGCCGCGGAGGAGCCCTTCTCCGACGCGAGGTTGAGCCAGAAGGATCTGAGCTCGCTGATGGCGCAGATCGGCAAGCGCAAGCCGGGATCGGGGACGCGGCCGAGGGGGTGAGATCCTTATAGAGCTGAGCGCCTTTCTCGGCCGGGTGCGCGACCTGCGGTTCCCGCGGGTGCCGTGACCGGGACGGCTGGTGTATCGTGCGCGGGCGATGAGATGTAGAGAAAGGAAGAGCCCCATGCACCATACGCCGCGACTCGGGTGGATCGCCGTCTCTCTCCTGATCCTGTCCTCTTGCGCCTTCGCGCAGCCTTCGGCCGCCCCCTCCCCGGACCTCGACAAGGCCCTGGCGGGGATCCGGCCGGAGGCCATCCGGGGGCACATGCGGTTCCTTTCCGACGACCTCCTGGAGGGGCGGGGCGCGGGGACGCGCGGCTATGACATCGCCGCCCGGTACGTGGCGACGCAGCTCGAAGCCGCCGGGCTCGAGCCGGCCGGCGCGGACGGCACCTACTTCCAGCCCGTCCCCCTGCGCAAGTCGCTGGCGGTCGAGGAGGAGTGCGCCCTCTCCCTGGCGCTGCCGGGGAAGAAGGCGGACCTCCAATACGGCGAGCAGTACGCGATGAAGGTCGAGGCGCTGGTCCCCGATCGGTCCGAGGTGACGGCGCCGGTGGTGTTCGCCGGCTTCGGTACCACGGCGCCGGAGCTCGGCTACGACGACTACGCGGGCATCGACGTCAAGGGCAAGATCGTCGCCCTCCTCTCCGGCGCGCCGCCGTCGTTCCCGCACAACCAGCGGGCGTTCTACTCGTCCGGCCGCACCAAGGCGGAGAACGCCGTGGCGCACGGCGCGATCGGCATCATCGCCATCTCTACGCCGGAAGATGACGCGCGGTTCCCCTGGGCGAAGCAGCTGCAGGCCGGCCGGCTGGGCGGCATGCGATGGGTGGACGAAAAGGGCATTCCGGACGAGGCCTTCGCGCAGCTCCGCGGCTCCGCCCTGCTCTCCCCCGGCGGCGCGGAGACCCTGTTCACGGGAGCTCCCAAGGCGCTGAAGCAGGTGTTCGCCGACGCCCAGGAGAGCAAGCCGCAGAGCTTCAACCTGCCGGTCCAGGCCAGCCTGAAGAGCGTCGCCCGGCACACCCGGATCGACAGCCCGAACGTCGCGGCCCTGCTGCGCGGCTCCGACCCGAAGCTGCGCGACGAGTACGTGCTCTATACCGCCCACCTCGATCACCTGGGGGTGAGCGATCCTCTCGACGGCGACACGATCAACAACGGGGCGCTCGACAACGCCTCCGGGATCGCGGCCATGATCGAAGCCGCCAAAGTCCTCTCCGGCCTGCCGCGCCGTCCCCGGCGCTCGCTGCTGTTCGTGGCCGTGACCGCCGAAGAGAAAGGATTGCGCGGCGCCGACTACTTCGCCCAGTACCCGACCGTGCCGTTGGAAAAGATCGTCGCCGACGTCAACCTCGACATGTTCCTGATGATCTTCCCGCTCCGCGACGTCGTGGCGTACGGGGCGGAGCACTCCAGCCTCGGCCGGGTGGTGGAGGAGGCCGCGCGCAAGGTGGGGTTCGAGGTGAGCCCGGACCCCGCGCCGCAGGAGACGGTCTTCATTCGCAGCGACCAGTTCCCCTTCGTGCGCCGCGGCGTCCCCGCCCTGTTCGTGACCGCCGGGACGAAGTCCGCCGATCCCAAGATCGACGGCGCCGCGCGGAACCTGGAGTGGCGCCGGAAGAGGTATCACATGCCGAACGACGACATGAACCAGCCGATCGACTACGAGTCCGGCGCGAAGTTCGCGCGCCTGAACGTCCTGCTCGGCTGGCAGATCGCGGAAGAAGAGCAGGCGCCGCGCTGGAACGCCGGCGACTTCTTCGGCCAGAAGTTCGGACCGAGCCGCATGGCGCCGGCGCGGTAGGGGCCGGGAACGGAGTCAGGAGAACCGATGACCACCGCGGCCGCACCGCCCGAGCCATGGCCGAGCCTGGCCCTCGAGGCCTGGACCCAGACCTACGCCACCCTGCACCTGTGGACCTAGATCGTCGGGAAGGTTCGGTGGAATGTGAAAAGGCCCCCTCTGGCGAGAGGGCCTTTTGTCGTTTGCGGATTACTGGCGAACGGTGGGCGTCGTGGCCAGCGTGTAGCTGACCGGCTGGAGCGAGGTGTTGGAGATCACCACCGTGTAGAGGCCGCCGGCCGTCAGGTTCTGGTCCACGACGGAGAAGCCTTGGCCTGCGTTTCCTGGAGCCAGGAGGGCGCCGGCCGCGTCGAGCAGCGAGAGCGACAAGCCGTTGCTGCCGGTCCATTCCAGCAGGCTGGAGAGTTGCACCGCGTTCGCGGGCACGGTGAGGGTGGTCACCACGGTCTGCAGGGCGGCGGCCGTTCCGCTCGTTGTCCGTGTGTCCCCGGAACGGAAGACGCCGGCGCTGGCGACGTTGGGGGAGGCGCCCTGGACCAGGAAGCCATCCACGAAGACGGCGCCGGAGATGGGACGGATCTCGAGCGTATGCGCGCCCGGCGTCAATCCAGAGAGGGTAACGAACGAGCCGAACCGCGGGTTCCCGTTCGTGCCCGGGCCGGCGTAGGAAACCGTCTGCCGCGCAATGCCGTCCACCAGCAGGGTGGCGCTCCCGCCGCCCGAGCTGGTGGCGTACGAGTAGGTGATGGCGTCGCCGGTGAAGGAAACCACCGCGCGCGATCCGCCGAGGTTGTTCCCCATCATCCGGCGGTAGCTGCCGAAGCTGGCGCTGCCGCCGCTGCTACGGTGCCAGCCGCCGAGGTACTCGATGGCGGCGTTGTCGTCATTCAGCACCACCACCCGTGCGCTGGCCGTGGACTGCGGGCCTTCGTCGTTCTCGGTATCGACGGCGCGTGCGCTGAGGACGTGCGCCCCTTCGCCGAGAACCGCGGTGGCAGAGGCGTTGAAGATGTCGCGGCCGCGGCCGTTGGCCGGCTGCGCGACCATGCTGGCGGGCGTGACCTGCTTGCTGACGAGAGCGCCGTCCACGGAAAAGAGGAAGGCGACAATGGACTCGGCTTCGTCCACGTTGCTGGTTTGCCCCAGATTGCTTTGGGTGGTGCCGATGGTGGCGCCGTCATCCTCGGTGCGGGCGTTGAGGGTGACGGTCTGGCCGGCGGCTACGGCGGGGCCGGGGACGACCGACTCGAGGCTGGTGAAGGGGACGTCGTTGGCAAAGGCGCTGTCCGTGTCGGGCTCGTCGCCGATGCCGTCGACGCCGGTGTTGATGACCATGCGCACGTCGGAGATCACCTGGCCGGGGGAGACGTCGAAATAGACGGTGTTGGCCGGAACGGTATCGAGCTCGAAGCCGCTGGTGCCGGGCTCGTTGCCGGCGCGCTTGTTGCCCTTGGCCACCTGGGTCTCGTCCAGGCCGCTCTCGTCGCTGCTGTAGTACTCCGGCAGGATGGTGAGCGTGATGATGGGCTCAGTGGGGTCGATGTTGAGCACCGTGCTGCTGATGGAGGCCGGGGAGACCGGATCGCCGTCGACGGATTCGACGCCGACCGCATACCGGCCCGGCAAGAGGTTGGCGAGCACGAACTGGTTGCGGTCGGGATCGGGGCTCTGCGCCCCGTTACGGGTGGCGCGGCTGTCGTTGGCGCCCAGGAGCAGCGTCCCCGAATAGTCCCCGACGACGGCATCGCCGCGGTCGATGGTGTCCAAGTTGCTCTTGCTCAAAGCGTTGGAGCTGGCGATGCCGCGCAGCAGGTCCGCGACCGCCGCGTTCGGCGCTTGGGCGGGATCGGTGTTCACGTTCACCGCGACCGCGAAGACGTGCGCGCCGAAGACGGGCTCGCCGGCCGCGTTCACCACCTCGCCGCGGATCAGTCCGAGCGCGTTCGAGGGCAGGAAGGTGGACGCTTCGTACTGGCGGCTGCCGCCGCCGGCCTCGGGGCTGTTCGCCGTGCCGGAGGCGAAGGTCGCCACGCCGGCCATGGGATACAGCAGGGACGAGGAGATCATGTCATCGGTCTGCGGCGTCTGCAGGCTGAAGACGTTGTCGGAGACGAACGGGAACATCGTGGCATTGCGGATAAGCTGGTGCGAGAGGCCGTGTCCATGGCCGTTCTCATGCAGCGCGACGCCGAAGATGTCGATGGTGGCGGGCGCGTTGTCGTTCGAGAGCTCGACGCAGGGACCGTTGTACGAGACGTCGCCGTCGATGATGGTCCCCGGCTGGAAGACCAGCGGCCCGTTCACGAAGTTGCCGTCGCCATCCACCGGCAAAGAGGCGAAGTTCTCCGAGAAGGGCTCGTTCAGAACGCCGTCGCCATTGAAGTCGAGCCCGTTGGGAAAGTCGGTGGTGCTGCCGTCGGAGCAGGTCCCGGGTTTGAACGGGCCGGCGAAGCGGCACTCGGCGGCGAGCTCCGTGGTGAGGGAGACCGCCACCACCGAGGCGGCCGGCGTGGCGAGCTGCGGCTCGGTGAAGGTCTGCACGTTCTCGCCGTCGAAGCCGGTCGAGCTGGTGTCGGTGAAGCCGTCGCGGTTGGTGGGGTTGCCGCCGTCCTTCTCGGTCCCGCTGCCGCGCTGGTAGGCGAAGAAGGAGAGGGGGTTGTCGGTCCAGCGCTGGAAGGTGGGCACGAACACCGTCTCCATCAGGTTCGCCGCGCTGTAGGCGGGCGTGGTGGCGCGCAGCGGGCAATTGACGTTCTCGCCGCCGACCGCGGCGGGCATCCCGGCGCGCGAGACCGAGTAATCCCAGGGCAGCGTCCGCGCGTCCATGAAGATGTTGCTGTAGACGTAATCGCCGTTGCGGGCCTGGTAGAAGGACTGGATGGAGCCGCCGGCGAAGGAGGGCTGAGGACCGGCCGCCGCGATCAGGAAGACAAGCGCCAGAGTGAAGAGAGCTCTTTTCATGGCAGCACCTTCACGATCTCGGCGACGAAGCTGTCGAGCTCGATGCGCCCGTCCTCGCCGGCGCCCGGCAGACCGAGGGCCTGGGCGTTGGCCAGCACGTACTTCCTGCCGTTCTCGGTGACGACGTCGAAGAGCCCCTGGTTCATGTAGACGATCAGGTTGTGGCTGCCGGCGTGGCCGGCGAAGATCAGGATCTCCTGGCCGGCCGCGAGCCGCGGCGAGCTGGGGACGGTCTGGGCGATGGCTCCGACCCGGCCCCCCTGGGTGATCAGCGTGAAGCTCTGGCCCGGCGCGCCCTTGATGACCTGGGAGACCGCGATCGAGTTCGAGGTCAGGATCTTCTTGCCGACCCAGCGGCTCTCAGCGGCGACGACCTGGCCCACAAAGATGTGGCTGGCCGAGGAGATCAGGTCTTGCAGGGTGGCGCGCCTGAGCGTGGTCGCCTGAGCCGGGGCCAGCAGCGCGGCGGCCAGGCAGAGCACGAGGAGCGCGGAGAGTCTCTTCGTCATGAAATTCCTCCCGGGAAGCTCTTTTCAGAGGTTGATGAGAATGTCGCAGAGCAGTGTCTGGGCAGAGACGTGGGGGCAGCCAGGAATGGCTGATGTCTGAGACGGAGGCGGGGGAGAGTGGCCATAGCGTCGGCTAGTAGTCTTACTACTAGCCAGGTGATGTTAGCGGCTGCGCCGGGTGTTCGTCAAGCCTCCGGGGGTATGATGGGGTCCGTATGAAGAGACGACCTCGCGCTGGAGCCTTCGCCGTGGCGGGCCTCTGTCTGTCCCTGGGCCTTGTCCCGCTCGCGTCTTCTGAGGCTCCGCCGCCAAACTCCCCCAAGGAGCTGAAGCTGACGACCACCATGACCAGGCGTGCGACCGGAACGTTCGAGGTGAAGCTCAGCCCGCAAGCGGACGACAAGTCCGCGGCGCCGGCCCTCGGTAGGATGCTCATCGACAAACAGTTCCACGGCGACCTCGAAGCCATCAGCAAGGGCCAGATGCTGGCCGCGACCACGGCCGTCGAGGGCTCGGCCGGCTACGTCGCCCTCGAGCAGGTCGATGGAACCTTGCAAGGCCGCCGCGGCACCTTCGTGCTCCAGCACAGCGGCACCATGAACCGCGGCACCCCGCAACTGACGATCACTGTCGTGCCGGACTCGGGTACCGGCCAGTTGGTGGGTCTCTCAGGCAAGATGGACATCAAGATCGCCGACGGCAAGCACTCGTACGACTTCGAGTACTCGGTTCCGGAGCCGCAGTAGCTCTGACCTGCCGCCCACCGGTTGAAATCGGCCCCAGACCGGTTCGAAATCGGCGCGGATCGGTTGGAAATCGGCGGTTGAACGTGAACGCGGGTCGCTTCGCATGGAGAGAACGCCGGTTTCAAGACCGCGGAACCCGATTTCAATCGGGCCGAGTCGGCCTCCAACCCATCCGCTCCGCGTTCCAGGACTCATGGGGGACCCATTTGAGATACTTGGAGCATGAGAAGGTGCGGTGATCATGCCTACGGTGCTGAGAAGCGGTCCCTATCGCGTGTTCTTTGTCTCGTTAGACCGAGGTGAGCCGCCCCATGTTCATGTACAACGTGAGAACAGGGTGGCAAAATTCTGGCTGGATCCTGTTGCCCTGCAGCAGGCCGGCGGCTACAGTCGTCAGGAACTCAATATAGTCGCGGCTATGTTGCTGGAGCACCGCGAAAAGCTACTGGAGAGATGGTATGAATTCTTTAGCCGTTAAGGTCCATGAGCCTCGGGCGCAACACGTTACGGTGGACGAGGAGGCTTTGACAGTTGATCTTGTAGATGGCAGGACCATCATTGTCCCTTTAGGCTGGTTCCCACGCCTTTGGCATGGGTCGCCAGCGGAACGTGAAAACTATCAGATTTTCGGTGATGGAGCTTTCATCCAATGGCCTGATTTGGACGAAGATTTGAGTGTTGAGGGACTATTGTCTGGCCTCAGGAGCGGCGAAAGCCCTCAATCTCTGAAGAAATGGCTTGAGGCGCGTTCCTCGTAGGGAGGGCGCGTCTCCACGGCTGGCGTGACCTGATACGGTAGAATCGCTCCATGAAGGCTGCCAAAGAAGAAGTCATGCGCATCTTGGAGCGCCTGCCCGAAGACGCCTCCTTGGAAGACATTCAGTACCACATCTACGTGCGCCAGAAGATCGATCATGGACTGGAAGATGCCGAGGCGGGGCGTACCCTTTCCGAGGAAGAGTTTGACCGCCGGATGGGGAAGTGGCTCGAGCCGTAAGCTGGGCGGAGGTGGCGCTCGGGATCTCAGAAGGCTCTGGGAGTTTCAGATTGGAGATCTGGATCTAGATGCCTAGCCAAGCTTTCCTCTGATGCTCCTCTCCGATCTCGTAACAACCTCCCGCCGCGTCGCCGAGACGCGCTCGCGGATCGAGAAGAATGGCGCCCTCGCGTCCCTTCTGCGGCGGCTGCGGCCCGAGGAGATCGACATCGCGGTGGCCTATCTCTCGGGCCATCTCCGGCAGGGGCGGATCGGCCTCGGCGGCGCCGCGGTGCGCAATGCCCGGCCGGGGACGGCCGCCGCGGAGCCGGGTCTGACCCTGGGCGAGGTCGACTCCACCTTTGATCGGATCGCCGGGATCAGCGGGCCCGGGTCGACGGCCGAGCGGGCGCGGCTGCTGTCGGACCTGTTGTCCCGCGCCACTGCCGAGGAGCAGGACTTCCTGGTGCGGCTGATCTATGGCGAGTTGCGGCAGGGGGCTCTCGCCGGGCTGATGGCCGAGGCTCTCGCGCAGGCGGCGGAGGTGCCGGCGGACGAGGTGCGGCGGGCGCTGATGCTGGCCGGCGAGCTGACGGCGGTGGCGCGGGCGGTGTTGACCGAGGGACGGCCGGGGCTCGCCCGCTTCCGTCTGGAGCTCTTCCGTCCTCTCCAGCCGATGCTCGCCCAGCCGGCGGGGGACCTCGCCGAAGCTTTCGGCCGTCTCGGCGAGGCGGCGCTGGAGCTCAAGCTCGACGGCGCCCGCATCCAGGTCCACAAGGCGGGGGACGACGTGCGGGTCTTCTCGCGCCGCGGCAACGACGTGACCCACGCGGTGCCCGAGCTGGTCGAGTCGGTCCAGGCCCTGCCGGCGCGTCAGCTCCTGCTCGACGGCGAGGTGATCGCCCTGCGGCCGGACGGCACGCCTCATCCGTTCCAGGTCACCATGCGCCGTTTCGGCCGCAAGCTCGACGTCCCCCGGCTGCGCGGCGAGCTGCCGCTGACGCCTTTCTTCTTCGACCTCCTGCACCTCGACGGTCAGGACCTGATCGACCGGCCGGCCGGCGAGCGCTTCGCGGCGCTGGCCGAGGCGACCCCGGGGGTGAGCGTGCCGCGCATCGTCACCGCCGACGTGGAGGAGGCCGAGGCGTTTTTCGACGACGCGATCCGCCGCGGGCACGAGGGGATCATGGCCAAAGCGACCGACGCGCCCTACGAGGCCGGCCGGCGCGGCTACTCCTGGCTCAAGATCAAGCCCGCGCACACGCTCGACCTGGTCGTCCTTGCCGCCGAGTGGGGGCACGGCCGCCGGAGCGGCTGGCTGTCGAACCTCCATCTCGGCGCCCGCGATCCTGAAAACGGCGGCTTCGTGATGCTCGGCAAGACCTTCAAGGGGATGACGGACGAGATGCTGGCCTGGCAGACGAAGAGGTTCCAGGAGCTGTCGCTGTCGACCGACGGCTGGGCGGTCTACCTGCGTCCGGAGATCGTGGCCGAGATCGCCTTCAGCGACGTCCAGGAGAGCCCGCACTACCCGGCCGGCATGGCCCTGCGTTTCGCCCGCGTCAAGCGCTACCGTGACGACAAGACCGCCGCCGAGGCGGACACGATCGACAGCGTGCGGGCGATCTTCGCGGCGGGCCGGGGCGGCGGAACAAAGTAGCTCGAGAAGCCGTTCAGGAGCATCATGAAGAAGATCGGACCAGGTGTTGGTCGGCGAGCCCTCCTGTGGGTTCCCGTGGCGCTCTTGATGGCGTGCGGCGCGTCGCGGACGCAGGAGGCTCAGGCGATGAAGCCGGAACCGTCCCCGGAATCGCGGGTCCAGGCCTCTCTCGAGGGACGTCTGGAGTCCCGGCCGAAGCCGCCTCGGGAGGCAGGAGCGAAGGGGCTGCATCGGCTCGGCCTGGGCGGCGGCGCGCGCGACGGTTGGATCTACGTGCCGGAGAGCTACCGGGCAGACCGTCCCGCTCCGCTCGTCCTGATGCTCCACGGCGCCGGGGGCCGCGCCAACCGCACGGTCGAGGGCTTCCGCCAGATGGCCGACGAGCATGGCGTCATCCTGCTCGTGCCGGACTCCCGGGAGGGGACCTGGGATGCCATCCGCGGCGAGTACGGACCCGACGTCTCGTTCATCGACCGCGCCCTGGCCTGGACGTTCGACCGCTATGCGATCGATCTCTCGCGCCTCGCGCCTCGCGGCTTCCGGCTTTTCCGACGGGGCGACCTACGCGCTCTCGATCGGGCTCGTCAACGGCGACCTGTTCAGCCACGTCATCGCCTTCTCGCCGGGGTTCATCGCGGCGGGGGAGAGGCGCGGCCGCCCCCGGGTCTTCGTCTCCCACGGCACGCGCGACCAGGTCCTGCCGATCGACCGCTGCAGCCGCCGGATCGTCGCATGGCTCCAGGGCAACCGCTTCGACGTGCTCTACCGAGAGTTCGATGGTCCCCACGCCGTGCCGGAGGCGGTCGCGGACGAAGCCATGGACTGGTTCGGAGCCCTCCAGCAGAAGAAGAGCTGAAACACTTCCCGGTCTCGGGGCGTAAGGAGGGCTGGATGTAAGGAGAGCCCGAGACCATGGACACCCTGCTGCAAGACCTCCGCTTTGCGGTTCGAACTTTTCTCAAGCGGCCGGTCCCTTCGCTGGTCGCCGTCCTGACTCTGGCGCTGGGCATCGGCGCCACCACCGCGATCTTCAGCGTCGTCGACGCTGTGCTGTTGTCTCCCCTGCCGTTCCCCGAGCCGGACCGGCTGGCCATCGTCTGGGCCTCGAACCCGCCGCTGGCTGCCAAGGTCGGGTTCCCGGACAAGCTGCCGGTGTCGCCCGGCACGTTCTACGACTGGAAGAAGGAAGCCGGCTCGTTCGAGAGCCTGGCCATGATGGCGTCCAACCGCGCCGCGCTGACCGGCGAAGGCGAGCCGGAGATGCTCGGCACCGTGCGTGTCAGCGGCGAGTTCTTCAAAGTTCTCGGCACGGCGGCGGCGGTCGGCCGCACGCTCCAGCCTCAGGACGACGAGGGCGGCAAGGCCACCACGGTCGTGCTCTCCAACGGCCTCTGGCGGCGCCGGTTCGGCGCCGACCCTGACGTCGTCGGCAAGAAGGTCCTGCTGGCCGGCGAGCCGGTGACCGTGGTCGGCGTCATGCCGGCGGGCTTCGCCTTCCCCCGCGGCGGCGAGATGCCGTCGGGCTACGGCTTCACCAAGGAGCCGGATGCCTGGACGCCGATGGCGCTCACCCAGGAGGATCGGACATTCCGGGGCAACCACAGCCAGCTCGCCATCGGCCGTCTCAAGCCGGGGGTGCCGCTGGAGGCGGCCCGCGCCGAGATGGCGACGATCTCCCGGCGTCTGCAGCAGGCCCATCCGGAGGACGAAGGGTGGGGAGCGCGGCCCGATCCGCTCGCCGAGCAGATGGTGGGCGACGTCCGGCCGGCGCTGCTGATCCTCCTCGGCGCGGTCGCCGTGGTGCTGCTGATCGCCTGCCTCAACGTCGCCAACCTCTCTCTCGCCCAGGCGCTCACCCGGCAGAAGGAGATCGCCGTCCGCACGGCCATGGGGGCGCAGCGGGGCCGGCTGATCCGCCAGCTCCTCACCGAGAGCGTTCTGCTGTCGACCGTCGGCGGAGCACTGGGGCTGATCGTCGCCTTCTGGGGGCTGCGGGCTTTCGCCGCCTGGCTGCCGGCAAACATCCCGGTGCCGGTGGAGATCGCGGTCGATGCCCGCATCCTGGCCTTTACCTGCGGCATGATCCTCGTCACCGGCATCCTCGCCGGCCTCGTGCCCGCGTTCCAGACCACCCGGCCGGACCTCTCGAAGACCCTCCGCGAGGGGACCCGTGGCAACTCGGCCGCGGCGCCCAGCCGCTGGATCCGGAGCGGCCTGGTGGTGGTGGAGGTCGCCTTCGCGGCGGTGCTGGTCATCGCGGCCGGGCTGTTGATCCGCAGCTTCGCCCGTGTGACGTCGGTCGATCCGGGCTTCCGGGCGGAGAACGTCCTGGCGCTCGAGATCGTCCTGCCGGAGTCCAAGTACCCGCGCGAGAAGCGCGCCGCGTTCCACAATTCGGTGCTCGAACGGCTCGAGACCCTCCCCGGCGTCACCGCGGCCGGCGGCGTGTCCAACATGCCGATGAGCGGCGAGGAGAACATCGAAACCCTCAACATCGAGGGCCGGCCGGCGCCCGAGCCGGAGGACTTCCCCCTGGCCGATTTCAGGTCGGCCAGCCCGGGCTACTTCGAAGCCATTGGCATCCGGCTCGTGCGCGGGCGGGTTTTCGAGGCGCGCGATACGGACAAGAGCCAGCCCGTGGCGGTGATCGACGAGACCATGGTCAGGACCTACTGGCCGGACGAGGACCCGATCGGCAAGCGGTTCCGCCTGGGGCCGCCCGAGGCCTCCGAAGCCGACGAGCCCTGGATCACCATCGTCGGCATCGTCCACAACGTCCGCCACTCGGGCCTGCACATCGAGGCCCGGCCACAGATGTACATGCCGCATACCCAGGAGCCGCGGGGACAGATGACCTTCATGGTTCATGGCCAGGGCGACCCGAAGGGGTTGATCAACCAGGCGCGGAGCGCGATCTATGGCGTGGACCGGGACCAGCCGGTCTCGAAGGTGCGGACCATGGAGTCGGTGGTGGCCGAGTCGGTCGCCGGCCGGCGGTTCAACATGATCCTCCTCGGCGTCTTCGCGGCGTTGGCGCTGGTGCTCGCGTCGGTCGGCATCTACGGCGTCACCGCCTACTCGGTGAGCCAGCGGACGCGCGAGATGGGGCTGCGCATGGCGCTCGGCGCTCAGCCTGGCCAGGTGCTGCGGATGGTGGTGCGCGAAGCGGGAGCGCTGGCGGTCGCCGGCATCTTCGCGGGGCTCGCCCTGGGCCTCCTCGCGACCCGCCTGATGGCGAGCCTGCTGTTCGGGATCGGGACCACCGACCCGGGCACTTTCACCAGCGTCTCGCTCGCCCTCGCCGTGGTGACCGTCGCCGCCGCCTGGCTGCCCGGCCGCAAGGCTACGCGGGTGGACCCGATGGTGGCATTGAGAAACGAGTAGGGGCGCGATTCATCGCGCCCTCTTCGCCCCCACCCCCGCCGCCCGTCCCGTCGCCCACGCCCAGGCGAAGTTGTGGCCGCCGATCGGCCCGAAGGCGTCGAGGATCTCTCCACAGAGGAACAGGCCGGGGTGGAGGCGGCTCTCCAGGGTCCGGGGGACGACCTCGGAGAGGGCCACGCCGCCGCCGGTCACCTCGGCCTTGCAGTAGCCCTCGTCGCCGGTCCAGGGGAGAGGGTAGCGGGTGAGCGCCTCGACCAGCCGCAGGCGCTCCTCGCGGCGGAGCTGCGCCAGCGTCCGGCCTCCTTCGACTCCGGTCTCCATCACGAGCGTCTCGGCCAGCCGGTCCGGCAGGTGGCGGCGCAAAATCCCCAGGACGGTCGTCCCCGATCCCTCCCGCAGCAGAGCGTCCCAGGCGGTCTCGTCGAGGTCCGACCACTGGACCTGGATCGGCTGCGGCGGACCGCCGGCCAGCCGGGAGCGGACGGCGAGGTGCGAGAGATCGAGCACCGCCGGGCCGCTGTAGCCCCGGTGCGTGAAGAGGAAGCCGTCCCGGGTGGTCAAGGCGCCGCCCGGGATTGACTCCCGGGGCGCCCGCAGGGTCGCGGTCAGCGAGACGCCGGCGAGCGGCGCGTGCCGGGGCGGATCGAGTGTCAGCGGCGTCAGGGCGGGGTAGGTGGGGTGGACCGTGTGGCCGAGCCGCCGCATCAGCTCCAGGCCGGCGCCGTCGCTGCCCGTGCCGGGGAGCGACAGGCCGCCGGTCGCGACGATCACGGCCGCGGCGGAGAGCGCCTCGCCGCTCCGGAGCCGCACGGTCCAAGTGCTGTCCGCAGAGGGCGGCACGAGATCCTCGACCAGGGCGTCGAAGCGGGTCTCGACGCCGCGGCGCGCGGCCAGGGCGAGGAGGCCGTCCCGCACCTGCCGGGCGTTGTTGGAGGCGGGGAAGAGCTTGCCGGTCTCGGGCTCCAGGACGAGATGGAGCCCGACCTCCTCCTCGAAGAAGCGCCGCTGCTCGTCGAGTGGCCAGGAGAGCAGGATCTTGCGCAGCGTGTTGGGCGAGGAGCCGGTGACGAAGCGGCCGGGCTCCAGCTGCGACGGCAGGACGTTGCACCGCCCGCCGCCGCTCACCAGGATCTTGCGCCCGCCGTCGCGGGTGCGCTCGAGCAGCACCACGCGCCGTATCGTCCCGGGGGGGCTCGCGGCGAAGATCGCGGCGACGAGCCCGGCGGCGCCGGCGCCGACGACCACGACGGGGAGAACGGAAACGGCCCGCGTCGCCCCCGGCCCTTCAGGGGATCGAGCCAAGGCAGGAGCCCGCGTATAGGCCCCTACGGG
>JBKKAU010000095.1:0-6197 GCA_046714475.1 Thermoanaerobaculia bacterium | reverse complement strand
GGGGCGCTCTCCGAATATGTTGTTACGCCATTGTACTCCGATGGTAGCATCAGGACCATCACCGTGCCACGGCTCCGCTTCCATCGGCTGACCTTCACCCTCGCCGGGATCTACAACATCGGCTGGGGGCTCTTCTCCGTCGCCGACCCGCAGTGGCTTTTCCGTTTCGCGGCGATGCCGCCGCTGAGCCATCCGGAGATCTTCGCCTGTCTGGGGATGGTGATCGGGCTCTACGGCGTGCTCTACCTGGAGGTCGCGCGGCGCCCGGAGCGCGGCTGGCTGATCGCGGCGGTGGGGCTCACCGGCAAGGTGCTGGGTCCGATCGGGCTGGCGGGTCTGCTGCTCGACGGCAGCTGGCCGCCCGCCTCGCTGGTGCTCTGTCTGACCAACGACTTCATCTGGTGGATCCCGTTCGGGATCTATCTGGTCGACGCCTGGCCGGTGTTCCGGGCGGACCTCACGGCCCGCGGTCCAGACTAGTGCCTCGTCACGGTCCGAGTGACGGATAGCGTTTCATGTAGGGGCGGCCCTTGTGGCCGCCCTCCGAAGGGCACCCACACGGGGCGCCCCTACGGAGGGATGATCCATCCTTTTCGACGTGACAGGGTACTAGGGCTCGTCGCCCTCTTCTTCCATCGCGGAGAGCTCCCGCCGCGCCTCCTCCAGGCGGTTGACCGCGTCGATCTTGTCCTGGTCGCTCCCCTCCATGGTCCGGATCTCTTCGGCCATGCGCTCGATCTCGGCGGCCTTCTCTTCCATCTTGCGGGTGCGCTCGGCCTCGGCCTCACCGGCCGCCTCCTCCTCGTTGCTGATGTCCGGCTTCGAGGACCCCGGAGCGCAGGCCCAGAGGGCGAGGATCATGCAGAGGAAGAGCAGGGGCAGCGAGGACTTCGTCCACTTCTCGTTCATGGCGAGCCACTCCACAGGACAGGTTGGGTCGGAACCGACTGGGCCGGGAGGGTAGCACAGAAAGAAACTCGCCGGTGCTAACGTTCTCATAGGCGGTCCCCTCCACTCGGATGGACCAGGAGGCGACGGTGAAGACAGGCAGATGGTTGAAACGTACGCTGGGAGCCGGCGCGATCCTCGCCCTCGGTCTCCAGGCGGCCGCGTGCGGACGGGGAGAGAGCGGCGCGATGCAGTCCAGCGCGGAGCTGGTCACCGTCGAGCGCCGCGACCTGGAGATCCGGGCGGAGGCGGCCGGCCTGATCGAGCCGGTCCGGATCGTCGAGGTGAAGTCCAAAGTCGGCGGCGAGCTGATGCAGATGGGGGTGGAGACCGGGGACGAGGTGCCGCAGGGAGCGGTGATCGCCACGATCGATCCGCGCGACGTCCGCAACAGCCTGGAGCAGGCCGAGGCCGACCTGGGGCTCTCGAAGGCGCGGGTGGAGAGCGCCGCGGCGCAGCGGCGGCGGGCCGAGCGGCTGGCCAAGGCCGGCTTGCTGAGCGCGCAGGACCTGGAGACGACGCAGCTCGAGGAGACCAACGCCCGGGCGCAGCTCCTCAAGGCCCAGACCAACGTCGAGCTGGCGCGCGAGAAGGCCGGCGACGTCACCATCCGTTCGCCGATCACCGGTACGGTGATCGAGAAGACCGTCGAGCAGGGGCAGATCATCGCCTCGGCCTCGGGTAACGTCTCGGGCGGCACGACGCTGGTGAAGATGGCCGACCTCGCCACGGTCCAGGCGCGGGCCCTGGTGGACGAGGTCGACATCGGCCGGATCCGGGCCGGGCAGCCGGCGCAGGTGACGGTCGAGGCTTATCCCGGGCGCACCTTCCAGGGAGAGGTCGCCAAGATCGAACCGCAGGCGGTCGTCGAGCAGAACGTCACCATGTTCCCGGTGCTGGTGCGGCTCCCCAACCCGGAGAGCCTGCTGAAGCCCGGCATGAACGCCGAGATAGGGATCGCCATCGCCAACCGGAGCGACGTCGTGGCGATCCCCAACGGCGCCATCACCTCCGTGCGGGAGGCGCCGGCCGCGGCGGCGGCGCTGGGACTGGAGGAGGACCAGGTGCGGACCCAACTCGCCAGCCTGCGCGAGCAGAGGGGCGGCGGGGGGAGAGGAGCCCAGCCAGGGCAGCGGCGGAATGGAGCGGGCGGTGGCGCCTCGCGCGCCGGCGGCGGCTCCGGAGACTCGAGGCCGGGCGTGGTCTTCGTCCAGGGCAAGTCCGGCCCCGAGCCGCGGTTCGTGATGCTCGGCCTCTCCGACTGGGACTATACCGAGGTGCTGCGCGGGCTCGAGCCCGGAACGTCCATCTACCTGA
The DNA here is from genome assembly GCA_046714475.1 of Thermoanaerobaculia bacterium. Lineage (GTDB taxonomy): Bacteria > Acidobacteriota > Thermoanaerobaculia > Multivoradales > UBA5704 > DASPJI01. Next base: position 3,932 of record JBKKAU010000095.1, on the reverse strand, counting down.
TCTCGGTGGCGCGGCTGCAGCAACAGCAGCAGCAGTTTGCCGACCGCATGCGCCAGAGGAGCGGCGCCGGCATCCTCGGAGGCGGCGGGGGAGGCCAGGGGGGTGGCGGCCAGAGGAGCGGCGGCGGCGGACGGCCCTGAGAAGGTGACGCCATGTTGATCACCGAGACCTTCCGCGTCGCCCTGGAGGCGATCCGCGCCAACAAGCTGCGCTCCTTCCTGACCGCGCTCGGCATCATCATCGGCATCGCGGCGGTGATCACCATGGTGGCGCTCGGCGAAGGCGCGCAGCGCTCCGTCCAGGAGCGGCTCCAGGGGCTCGGGACCAACGTGCTCACGGTGAGGCCTGGCCAGGAGTTCTTTGGCGGGGTCGACCGCGGTGACGCCCGCCTGACCCAGAAGGACGCCCGCGCCCTGATCCGTGAGCCGCGCACCATCGTCGACGTGAGCCCGGAGATGCAGCGCCGTCTGCAGGTCGAGTACGGCGCGGCCAACGGCAGCATCCAGATCGTCGGCGTCTGGCCGAGCTTTTTCGACATCCAGAACCACGTGACCACGGCCGGCCGGCTCTTCACCGACGCCGAAGAGCGCGGCCGGCGCCGGGTCGCGGTGCTCGGCGCCGCGGTCGGGACGCCGCTCCAGACCTCCACCGAGTCGCTGGTCGGCCAGACGATCCGCGTCCGCGGCATCCCTTTCGAGGTGATCGGGGTCCTGGCGACCAAGGGATCGATGGGGTTCCAGAGCCCGGACGACCAGATCTACGTGCCGCTGTCGACCGCGCAGTTCCGGGTCTTCGGCGAAGAGCGCGTGCAGTCGGTCTACGTCCAGGCGGCCGACGGGTCCCAGATGGACATGGCGCTCGCCGAGATCGACTCCGTCCTGCGCCGCGAGCGCCGTCTGCGCCCCGGCGAGCCGAGCGACTTCACGGTCCGCAACCAGGCGACCTTGATCGAGACCTTCCAGGCGACGACGCGGACCTTCTCCTTCCTGCTCGCCGGTATCGCCCTGATCTCGCTGCTGGTGGGCGGCATCGGCATCATGAACATCATGCTGGTCTCGGTGACCGAGCGCACCCGCGAGATCGGGGTGCGCAAGGCGCTGGGCGCGCGCAAGCGGGACATCCTGCTGCAGTTCCTGATCGAGGCGCTGGTCCTCTGCCTGGCCGGCGGCACGGTCGGCATCCTCACCGGCATCGGCGGCGCGATGCTCCTGCAACGCCTCGCCGGCTGGAGCACGGCGGTCTCCCTCCAGGCGGTCCTCCTCGCCTTCCTGTTCTCGGCCGCGGTGGGGGTCTTCTTCGGCCTCTGGCCCGCCCGCCGCGCCGCCAGCCTGCATCCGATCGAGGCTTTGCGGTACGAGTGATCTAGAATCCCTCCCTGAGCTCTGACCCTCAGGGAGGTTCCATGATCCGATCCGTTGCCGCGGTCGTCGTCGCCGTCGCCCTGCCGTTCGCTTCCGCCTCTGCCCAGACCAACCCCAACAAGGAGGCCGCCGTGGCCTCGATCGAGCGGCATCGCCCCGAGCTGGTCGATCTCTCGGACCAGGTCTGGCGCTTCGCCGAGACGGCGCTGCGCGAGACGAAGTCCTCCAAGGTCCTCGCCGACTACGCGGAGCGGCAGGGGTTCCGGGTCGAGCGCGGCGTCGCCGGGATGCCGACGGCGTTCGTCGCCACCTATGGCGAGGGCAAGCCGGTGATCGGCATCCTCGGCGAGTACGACGCCCTGCCGGGGATCTCGCAGAAGGCGCAGCCGGCCAAGGAGGCGCTGGAGCCGGGCGCCGGCGGCCACGGCTGCGGGCACAACCTGTTCGGCTCGGCGAGCCTCGGCGCGGCGGTGGCGGTCAAGGAGCTGATCGCGGCCGGCAAGCTCCGGGGGACGGTCCGGTTCTACGGCACGCCGGCCGAGGAGTCGGTCGGCGGCAAGCTCTACATGGTCCGCGAGGGCCTGTTCAAGGACGTGGATGTCGTCCTCGCTTGGCACCCGGCGGACGAGATCGGCGCCGACACTCAGAGCAGCCAGGCCCTGGTGGACTTCGTCGTCGAGTTCCAGGGCAAGGCGTCCCATGCCGCCTATGACCCCTGGAACGGCCGGAGCGCCCTGGACGCCGTCGAGATCTTCACCCACGCCTTGAACCTGATGCGCGAGCACGTGCGGCCGACGGTGCGCATGCACTATGTGATCACCGGCGGGGGAGACGTCCCCAACGTCATCCCCGAGAAGGCGAAGATCTGGTGCTGGCTGCGCGACTCTAAGCACGACAGCGTCGACGAGCTGCTGGTGCGGGTCCGGGACATCGCCAAGGGCGCGGCGCTCGCGGCCGGGGTCGAAGTGGAGGTCAAGGTGCAGTCGGGCGACTACGAGATGCTGGTCAACAGGACCGGCGCGCGGCTGCTGCATTCGAACCTCACCTGGCTGGGTCCGCTCCAGTTCAGCGAGGAGGAGCAGGAGTTCGCGCGGGCGATCCAGAAGGCGACCGGCGTCGAGCCCAAGGGGCTTTCCGGGGAGGTCCAGCCGCTCGACGAGAACCCGGGCGAGCCGGAGGGGGGATCGACCGACGTCGCCGACGTGAGCTGGAACGTGCCGACCCTGCACGTCTCGGTCACCACCGCTCCCGCCGGGGCGCCCTGGCATGCCTGGCCGGTCGTCGCCTCCGGCGGCATGTCGATCGGCCACAAGGGGATGACCTACGCCGCCAAGGTCCTGGCGGCCACCATGATCGACCTCTTCGAGAAGCCGGAGACGCGGCAGGCGATCCGCGCCGAGTTCGACGAGAAGACCAAGGGGCAGGTCTACAAGGGCTACATCCCCGAAGGCCCACCTCCGGTGCCGGCGCGGTAGGGCAGGGGTATGATCTAGAAGGGAAGGTGGAGCCATGACAGTCAAAGAAGAAGCACGCCAGATGATCGAGAAACTACCTGACCACGCAACCTGGGACGACTTGATCTATGAGCTATACGTCCGCCAGAAGATCGAGGCAGGCTTGCAGGCCGCGGAGGAGGGACGGGTGGTCTCTCATGAAGAGGTGAAGCGCCGGTTCCTTCCCTCATGAACATCGAGTGGACAGAACCGGCCTTGGCCGATCTCACGGCTCTCCACGACTACATTGCTCGGGACTCCGGATACTATGCGACCCAGTTCGTGAGCCGCATTCTGGGGGCCGTGACGAAGCTGGAAGCTTTCCCAGAGATGGGGCGACGAGTGCCCGAGTCGGATCAAGACGCGATTCGAGAGATCCTTTTTCAGAGCTACCGCATCATTTATCGTCTCAGCCCTCAGCTCATCCAGATCCTGGCGGTCCTTCATGGCAGCCGGGATCTCTCCCAAAGCGGCTTCAGGCCTTGGGAAGCAGGCTGACAGAGCCTCTCACCCCCGCCAGCTGAGGATCTCGTCGATCGTGCCCCGGGAGACGGAGTGGTACCCGGGGCGCGCCTGCTCGTAGATCCGCAGCGCCATCTCGGCCCCTTCCGGGGTCTTCGCCAGCTCCGCATAGAGCGGCCGCAGGAACTTGCGCCGGCCGACGGTGGTGAGGAAGCGCTCCAGGGCGGGGTAGGAGGGCTGGTACTTGCTGTCGATCACCTTCATCAGCCAGGCGCTCAGGATCTCGGAGTTGCCCGAGTCGCTGAAGTGGAAGGCGGCGTCGAGGTCCGCCATCTTCTGCGCGCCGAGCTGCGCGGGGAGGTTGCGGATGAAGTGGAGCCAGTGGTGGGTCGACCAGCCGGTGGTGGCGAGCTGGGTGGCGGACGTGCCCACGGTTACGGCCTGGAGGGCCTGATCCACGCTCGCGAAGGCCTCGGAGCGGGGCTGCGGCGCGTTCGCGGGGACGCCCGGGCCGTAGATCCAGGCGTCGAGCTTGAGCTTCTGCGCCAGAGCCTCGTCGCCGCCCAGGAGCTGCTGCTTGAGGTAGGGGACGAAATGGGCCGTGTCCATCGACTGG
>JBKKAU010000094.1:0-1106 GCA_046714475.1 Thermoanaerobaculia bacterium | reverse complement strand
GCTGGTGACCGTCGTCGCCGCGCCGCCGCGCGGCGGCCGGCCCGGCCCCCGCCATCACGTCGAGCTCAAGGTGATAGCCGGCGAGTACCCCTTCTACCGCGCGCTCGACCTCTCCCCCCGCCGGCCGCTCCACGAGTTGCTCGACGACCGCGGCACCGTCGTCGCCGCGGAGCTGCTGACCCGGCTGGGGCTGCGCGTCGGCGACGAGCTGCGGATCGGCGGCCAGCCGTTCCGCATTGCCGGCGTCGTGCTCTCCGAGCCGGACCGCATCAGCGTCTCGATGACCCTGGGGCCGCGGGTGTTCCTCACCCCCGGGGGGCTCGGCCGCACCGCCCTGGAGCGCCGCGGCAGCCGCATCGGCTACCGCACGCTGCTGAAGCTCCCTCCGGGATTCCCGGGTACGCAGGTCGAGACCGCGGCCGAGCGGCTCCGCGACAGCCTGCCCGACCCGTCCTTCTACCGGGTCGAGACCTACAAGGCGGCCCAGCCGGCGTTGCGCGAGAACCTCTCCCGCGTCGAGCGCTTCCTCGGGCTGGTGGCGCTGCTGTCGCTCTTCGTCGGCGGCATCGGCGTGGCCCAGAGCGTCCGCGCCTGGCTCGCCGGGCGGCTCGACGCCATCGCCGTCCTCAAGTGCCTGGGCATGCGCCCGCGCGAGCTCTTCCCGCTCTACCTCGGCCAGACCGCCCTCCTGGGGCTGGTCGGCAGCCTGATCGGGATCGTGGCCGGAGCCGCGGTCCAGCTCGCCCTGCCTTCGCTCTTCCCCGATCTGATCCCCGCCGAGCTGATCCGCCCCTGGCAGCCGCAGGCGCTGCTGCGCGGCCTGGGGCTCGGGGTCGGCGTCGCCGTGCTGTTCAGCCTCCCCCCTCTGTCCGCGGTGCTGCGGGTGCCGCCGTCCAGGGTCCTGCGCCGCGACGCCGAGCCGCTTCCCCGCCATCGCGGGGTGGCCCTGTTCGCCGGGCTCGCCCTCGCCGCCGGCATCTGGGGGATGGCGACCGTCCAGTCGCGCGACCCCCTCCTCGGCGCGCAGTTCACGATCGGGGTGGCGCTGGTGACGGCGGCGCTCGCCGCGGCCGCCTGGCTGGTGTCGCGCGGCGCCGCCCGGATGC
>JBKKAU010000093.1:0-6663 GCA_046714475.1 Thermoanaerobaculia bacterium | reverse complement strand
CCACTGGCGCGGCTCGGCCTGACGATCGATCTGGGGCATGGCCTGAAGGAGAGCTTCAACGGCGCGCTGATAGTCGCCCATCACCTCCAGGGTGAACCCCTTGTTAAGGAGGATACGTCCCGGGTGGTGGCTGACCGGCAGCGCCTCGGCAAGGCGGGCCAAGGCCTCGTCGAACCGGCGCTCGTCTCTGCAGAGGGAGGCTTCGAGGTCAAGCAGCCGGCCGGGATCGAGCACGCCCGAGGGGTCGGAGCCCGCTTCCCAGAGGCGCTTCGCCGGCCCGAAGGCGACCCGCGCGGTTTTCAACTCTCCGGCCACCCGCAAGGCGTTCGCCACGTGTGCCGCCGCGTAGCCCCGGATGCGGCGGCACCAGCCTTCTGGGCCTTGCACCCGATCAGCAATCTCCTGCGCGAGCTCCGCCAGGGCCGCCGCCCGCGGGAGGTCGCGCGACAATTGCCGCACCGATTCCCCGCAGGCTTTCTCGCACAACGCCCAGGTGTGGAACTCCCGGGCGCCCTGGACCGCCCCGGGCCGGACCTCTTCCGGCAAGGCCGCGAGCCGCTCCCATTGCTCGGTGGCCTGCCGGCGGGCGGCGGCGAGGTCGGCGGGAGCCGGGTAGCCTTCGCGAGGGAGGGCATGCCGGCGCCGGACGGCCTCTTTCACAACCTCCCGCGTCAGCCGCGCGTTCTTCAGCACAGCCTCCTCGATCCCGGCCACCTGCTCATCGGTCAGGTCTCCCTCTTCCTCCAGGGCTTGCAAGGCCTCCAGGCACCCGGTCACGGCATGGACCGCCGCCGGCTTGCTCCCCAGCGCCCGCAGCAGGCGCTGGAAAAGGTCTTCGTGGATGTCGCCGCGTCGCAGGTACTGCGAGAGGCTCTTCGGAGGGAGGCCGGCCCGCGCCTCGATTTCCTTCTGGCTCAAGTCCTCCCAGAGAGCCAGGACAGACAACAGCAACTGTCGGAACGTGAGCTTGCCCGCCATGGTCCCTCCCAGTTGTGGAGCCTCTTCCAAAGGACGTAAGTGCCTTCAAAGAGCGAAACGTGACACGGGAGGGAAACGGCCATCACTCCGCGTACTCTCCATACAGACTTTCTACAACTTTCTAAGCAGCCACTACAAGCCCCCCGCGCCTCTCCTACGCTACGCCGCCATGCCATACCGCGAGCACCCTACGCCGGAGCTCCTGCGCCGGATCGTACAAGACCTGGATTCCATCCGATACCGCCTCCGGGGGGTCTGCGCCGACCTCCCGGACTCGCCGCCGGACTCCGGCTCCCAGAGAGAGGACGACCTGGCCGAGGCCCCGGGGCCGGCGGTGCTGTTGCGGTCGTCCCTCGAGGTCGTGCTCGGCGACCGGATCGAGCCCGCGCTGCGGGAGCTCGAGAACGCCCTGGCGGAGGCCGAGGCGCAGGCGGACGGCGACGGCGCCTGGCCGGCCGGCGAGGCCGTCACGCTGGACGAACTGGAGCGCCGGTTCGACCGCTGGGCCGAGGCGTTCAAGACGTTCGTGTTCGCCGTCCTCCGGTATCTCCGGCCGACGCGCGCCTGAGCCCGCCCGTCATGAACCATCTCGGGGAGAAGACCATCCTCGCGCTGCTCGGCTCGATGTCGGACGAGGCGCGGCGCAGCGTCGCCCACCTGTTGGCCTGCCCGTTGTGCCGCCGCAAGGGCGCGGGCGCGGCGCGCGGGGTGGAGACCGATCCGCTCCATACGACGGTGCTGCCCGCCCATGACGCGCTCTGGCGCCGGGTCGAGAGAGTCCGCGCCCAGGTGGCCGAGGCGCGGCAGCAGGACGCCCGGGAGTCGATCCGGCTGTTTGGCGAGCTCATCGACCTGCCGGAGGAAGAGCGGCGCCGGGCGGTCGAGCGCGAGCCGCGGTTCCACTCGCCGAGCCTGGGACGGCTGCTGATCGAGGCCAGCCTCGCGGCGGTCGAGGACGACCCCAGGAGGTCGGAAGCGCTGGCCGAGCTCGCCACGGAGATCGCCGTCCGCTGCGACGCCCGGCGGTTCGGCGAGGAGGCGCTGACGCTGGTCCAGGCCTATGCCTGGGCGCAGATCGGCGAGGCGCGGCGCCGCCTGGGCGACCTGGCCGGGGCCGAGACGGCGCTGCGCCAGGCGCGGGTCGAGGCGGACCTGGCGCCTCTGCACGGCCTGGAGCGGGCGGTCTTCTGCCGCGGGCTCGCCCTGCTGCGCCACGACCAGGGCCGCACCGACGAGGCGCTGGCGCTGTCGGCGCGCGCCATCTCGCTCTACGAGGAGCAGGGCGAATGGCAGGACCTGGCGGCGGCGCTGGCCGAGCAGGGCTGGATGATCCTGGAAGAGGACCCGGTCTCCGCGCTGACGCCTTTCGAGGCGGCCCTGTCGCTGATCGAGGAGCGGACCCGCCCGGCCGACGCGCTGCGCATCCGGCACGGCATGGCCCGTGCCTACGCGGAGATCGGCTGGAAGGAGGAGGCGCGCGGCATCGTCCAGGACGGGACCGCGCTGTACGAGCTGCTCCCCGGCCTGGTCCCCGTGCTGCGGGCGATCGGCCAGGAGGCGGCGGTCGCCGAGCGGCTCGGCCGGCACCGGGAGGCGATCGAGAAGCTGACCTATGTGGCCCACGGGCTCCTGGAGGCGGGCGCTCCCTACGACGCCGCGGTCTACGCGTTGCGGCTCGGCCGGATGCTCGCGGCGCAGGGCAACGTCTCCGCCCTGGACCAGCTGGGACGCGACGCCGCGCCCCTGCTCGTCTCGGAGACGATCCCTCCCCGCATCCGGACCTTGCTGTCGTTCGTCTTCACGTTCGCGCTGCGCGGCCATCCGCGCGGCGAGGAGCTGCTGGAGCAGACCGCCGGCTTTCTGGAGCGCGCGCGGCACAACCCCGAGCTGCCGTTCCTCCCCCATCCGGAGCCGTTGCGGACGGTCTCCTGGGAGCGCCTGCCGCGCGACGTCCGCCAGCGGGTCTGCGAGGTGGCCGGAGCACGGGAGGGCGTGGCCGAGAGGCCGGGAGCCGAGGTCGAGCCGGCGGTGCGCGAGGCCCTGGCGTGGGTCTCGGAGCTCGAGTACCACACCTGGATCCTCTTCGACGGCCCGGTGGATTGAAACGGAATCCCACAACAGGTCACAGGCAAGTAAGCGAAGCTCAAGGACACCCCAAAGGAGAAGGAGCCATGAAACGAGTGATCCTGCTGCTGACCGGCGTCGTGTTTTCCGCCTGCGCATCGGTGAATACGTCCTGCCTGGAGTCGGGCGACGTCGTGATCCACAAGACCGTCGACCAGCGGTATACCCGGGAGGGGACGACGGTTGGGGGACCGGGAACCCGCAGCATGCGCCAGATCTATTACGTCACCGTCCGGAAGGCTACGGGCCAGGAGAGGACGTGCAGCGTGACGCCGGGCGAGTATGACCGGGCCAAGGAAGGGGAAGCGTACAAGCAGAGCTGAGCAAGCCACGCCCAAAAAGACGGGGGCGCGCCGCGCCGCGGACGGCACGCCCCCGGACTGCCTCCGGTTTTTCCAACTTCAATTATCAAAGAACGGGGAAGGGGCGTGCCGGACAGGCCACGCCCCCGGGATGCCGGGAGGGGGCGCGATGAATCGCGCCCCGACAGGTCTAGTTGGGGGAGGTTGCAGGGGCGCCCATCATGGCGCCCTTTGAGGCCACGCCCCCGGGATGTCTGCCTAGTTCTCCAGCTTGTCGCCGGGCTGGGGCGGCGCCGTGGCCTTGACCACGACCGGGCCCTCGCCGGCGGCGGCCCGGCGCCGCTTGCGGATCGGGGAGATCCCGAACTGCACGAGGCGCTCGGACTTGGGACCGAGGGCCGCCCGTACCGCGCCGCGCACCCGGATGGCCAGATCACGGCCCTTGGTGACCGCGGCCAGGAGGTCCTGGGTGGCCTGCTGCTTGTTGGCGATGGCCGAGTCCTGCGCCGCCTTGAGCCGGCGGGTGAAGCCCAGGTGCTCGGCCAGGGCGGCCCGGTGGCGCTCGGCCTCCGGGATGTCCGCCGCGTGCTGCTCGGTGGCGATCAGCAGCGACTCCCAGTCCAGTACCACGTCGGCGAACGATGACGTCTTGGGCATGATGCTTCTCCTTTTGTTGGTGCTGCGTTGAATGAGTAGTCTTCGGGCGCGCCTCTAGCCGAGCCGGCGCGCGAAGCCCAGGGTGCTCTCCGTCAGGTCCCCGTAGCCGCCGTTGCGGGCCTTGCTGCGGAGGGTGATCACGAGCTGCCGTCCGCTCTGGGTGACCCAGGCCGGCTGGCCGGCTTCCGCCGCCGCGTCGGCGACGTAGCCGGCGTAGGCGTGGGCGAGGCGGTGGCTCGGGAACTCCCGCGCCCGGTCGATCGCCTTGCCCTCGCCGGCCAGGGCCCAGCCGGGCATGGTCTTGAGCTCCTCCTGGACCCGCTCGGACTTGAGCCGCTGCTGGAGCGCCTTCTCGTTGCCCCGCCGCCCTGGCGGCAGGAGCTTGCGGCTGACCTGGGACTCGACGTCCTGGTGCATCGTCTTCATGTTTCTTCTCCTTTCGAGAACTCCAGGGCCTCCATGGCCCCGGAAGGGTCATCGGGTGTTTCGGGCCTTCTGGGACAGTTTGTCGATCCGGACCTGGAGTTGGACGACGTCGGCGACGTCGTCCGGGTCGGTCAACCGCTCGACAAGGCTCCGGGTGTGCTCGACGAGGCGGCGCGCCATGTCGAGGCCGCCGGTGGCGGCGTAGCAGAAGGCGAGCGCCGTGCGCGAGCGCGCCGCCAGGGCGGGCGTGGCGTCGAAGTCCATGCCGGCGCAGGCCCGCGTCAGGATGTACTTGGCGCGTTCGACCTTGCCCTCTTCGAGCCCCAGCCGGCCGAGCCGGGCGAACGCGACCGCCTGCTCGTGGACGTCGCCGCACTGGCCGTAGATCGTGGCCGCGTGCCAGAGGAGGCCGGTCGCCTCTTCGTTCCGCCCCTGGTCGACCCGCAGCAGCGCCAGCGCCTCGCAGAAGAAGGCGCGGATCGAGGACTCCGCCGGTCCGTTGAGATGCGTTCCCGCCCGGCGGAATTCCACCGCGGCCCGGGTCAGGTCGCCCGTCCGGCGCAGCGCGTCGGCGAGCAACACGCAGGCGCGGGCTCGCAGAGCGTCCACGGCGAGCGCCTGCTGCTCCGGATAGTCCTGGCACGCCACGGCATACCCGAGGCGGGCCAGACCGGCGGCGCCCTCCGGGTCTTTCACGGTTTCGCTCTCGAAGAGCAGCCGCGTCGCCAGGGGTAGGCTGCGGAACTCCTCCCGGCAGCAGAGCGCCTCGCGCTCCTCGAACGGGTGCGCCAGCAGGCGGGCTTCGAGCTCTCTCGCCTCGGCCGCGTTCTGGTCCAGGGCGGCGAGCAGGCCCGGCATCTGGACCTCGAGCTGCAGCCAGAAGGGACCCGGGTCCGGAGCGGGCCCCAGGGCGTCCGGGACCTGCCTCGACGCGAGCTGCAGCAAGACCTTGTTCCTGCAGTCGGCGCAGCTCAGGATGTGCTCGATGGCGGGATGCCAGTCCGTCAATTCGGCCAGGAGCTGCCTGACCCGCGCTGCCTGTTCTTCATGTTCCATGACGATAACCTCCCCGGGCGCAAGTGGCCCAACAGTTTTTGTATGGAGCGAACGCCTTCCGTACCACCCTGAATGCGCCGCCGTTTTGCCTCCCCTCATATAGGTATACAGATGAGACCCCTCAAACGTCACGGTTTTCGAGAAACTTTCCTGAAATTGTTAGGATCCGGCGAGGCAGGCGCCGCATTTTCTTCTGCCCCCCTAGTATGTATACGGATGAGCGCTGCGAAACGTCACGGGTTCAGGGCAACTTTCCTGAAATTCGTCAGGCCCGCTTCTTCTGTTCCCTGAGGTGCCGGCGCAGGGCCTTGTCGATGAGGAGCTCGATCTCTTCGCGGGTGGGCGGCGGGGGCGGAGCCGGCTCGGGAGAGGCCGAGAGCTCCTGGACGGCTCCCCGGACCCTCCGGAAAGCCGCGCTGTGGTCCCTCTCCGGAAAGGCGAGGAGCAACAGCTCCGGGACCTTCAGGTCCAGGGCGCGCGCGATGTCCACGATGTGGTCGAAGCGGAGCCCGATCTCGCCGGAGAAGATCCGGTTGAGGTAGTAGAGGTGCCAGCCGGCCCGGCGCTCGACGTCGCGGTTCGAGGCGCCCACCAGGTGCATCACGAGCTTGATCGTGGACAGGAGCTGTTCGGTCTCTGTCTTCGCGCTCATCCTCTCAGTATACGGGAGCGGCGAGGGGTCTCCCGGATTCCGCGCGGAGAATCCGCGGCTCGGATCGGCGGCTCCCGCCCTGGACTCGCGCGCTCCCGCCTCGCGGGGCGGGGGTCCGCGACTACGAGGCGGATGCCCGGAAGGCGGCCAGGCGACGCGGATTCCGGGGCGGGCCGTCCTGATCTGGAGGCGGAGGACGCCGATCCGGAGCGGGACGGCCCGGAGGCGGAGGCGGGAGGTCCCGAGCGCTATCCGGAGGCGCGGGGACCGGCTGGACGGCGCAGATCCCTACGCGAACGGTTCCGATCCCCGGGCGGGAGGCCCGGAACGCGGGGGCGGGTGTTTCCCCGCTAGTTGCAAAGAAAGCCTTGTCAAAGGGGGCGAGAACGCCAAGCTTGCGGGTACTTGGGTAGTATTTTCGCCTTGCCGCTGGACCTCACCAGTCGTGAAGTCCAGAAACCGAGACTT